>NZ_SZNL01000001.1:274804-300306 GCF_005068605.1 Sulfitobacter sp. 15WGC
CCTTGCTGCGGACCCATTCCGCCCCGGCCCGCGTCTTGCCCGCGCCGCGCCCGCCCATGATCACCCATGTCCGCCAATCGCCCTCGGGCGGCAGTTGGTGGTTGAGCGCCCAGAACTCAAACAAAAAAAGGGAGAGCCAGAAGCTCTCCCTCACCGAGTTCATTCAGAAACTGCGCCTGGGTCTGAGCATCGGCGCAGGCGATCCAGCTTGCACCCGATGTCAGCCCGCGCTTTGTCCATGTCGAGGGCATAGCCCCCGCGCGCGATTCCAGCTTGTCGGTTCCGACAGTCATTCAGCGTGTTCTCCGCTTTCAGGCAATGCGCCAGCAGTCCCGCCACTTTGGACGTTTTGCCAGACACCGCAGTTTCCTTGAGTTCCCCCCCCGGACCGGGCCTGTTCCGTCAGACCTTCGATTTCCCGACGCAGCGCGCCGATTGCTTCTTGGAGACCGCGCAGGATTTCCGCGCTGTCTTCCGTCTCTTGCTCCGGGGTAATGATCGTCATCGCTTTACCTCTCGTTGGTTATCCCCAACCGAGCAGACACAAA
The DNA here is from genome assembly GCF_005068605.1 of Sulfitobacter sp. 15WGC. Classification (NCBI taxonomy): domain Bacteria; kingdom Pseudomonadati; phylum Pseudomonadota; class Alphaproteobacteria; order Rhodobacterales; family Roseobacteraceae; genus Sulfitobacter; species Sulfitobacter sp. 15WGC. Next base: position 275,353 of record NZ_SZNL01000001.1, read on the forward strand.
AAAAACGACCGCCGGGTCACCCCGGGGCCGTTTGCCCATGTCCTCTAGCGTGCCACAAGTCCTACGTCAGACCGTCCGCAAAGTCAAGAAAAACTGTGTTAACAAGACCTTACAGAGGCGCGCGGCAAGCTCTCCGCGCGAATAAAAACCCCGCTGTCTCCAGCGGGGTTTTCAGGTGGTCTCAGTTTCCGCCGGTTGAGGCATTGCCCGCCGCTTCCGCGCCGCGCTCCGCCTCAATTTGACGCCAGCGTGCGACGTTGCGGTTATGCTCGTCCAAGGTTTCCGCAAAAGCGTGCCCCCCGGTGCCATCCGCCACGAAAAAGACGTAGTCCGTCTCCGCCGGTTGCGCTGCGGCCATCAAGCTCGCCCGGCCCGGGTTGGCGATGGGCGTGGGCGGCAGACCGTCGATCACATAGGTGTTCCACGGCGTCTCTGCCCGCAGTTCCGAACGGCGCAGCCCGCGGCCCAGCACGCCCTTGCCCTCGGTCACCCCGTAGATCACCGTGGGGTCGGTCTGAAGCCGCATCCCTTGGTTCAAACGGTTCACGAAAACGCTCGCCACCTGCTCACGTTCGGCGGCGACACCGGTTTCCTTTTCGATGATCGACGCAAGGATCAGCAGATCCTCGGGCGTCTCGATCGGCAGATCGGGGTCGCGCGCTTCAAAGGCTTCGGCCAAGAGCACCTCCTGCGCCGCGGCCATCCGTGCAATCACCTCGGCCCGGTCGTCGCCCGGACGCACCTCATAGCTATCGGGCGCGAGGCTGCCCTCTGCCGGAAGCTCCTCAACCTCGCCGGTCAATTGCTCGACCTGCTTGAGCGCTTCGACAACCTGCCAGCTGGTCACCCCTTCGGCCAATGCCACACGAAACCGCGTGTCATTCGCACTCGAGATTTCGGTATAGGCTTCGGGAGCTTCTTCCTCACCCGGAGTGAATTCCGCGCGTTCGACAAAACGGCTGGTGACCGGGTCCAACTCACGGACCTGCACGCTCACCCGGTTCACCCCGATGCGATAGACAACCTCAGTACCGCAGGTGCTGGCCCCGCCTTGGGTCACGATGTCCACGATCCCCTGCATCGACGTGCCGGGCTGAACAAGAAAGCTGCCCGCCTTCAGGCTGCTCGACTTCTCCTCGTAATCCGCGCCCATGCGAAAGATCGCGGGCGAGGAAACCGCGCCCTGCTCCTCAAGGTTCTGGCTGACCTGCCGCATGTTCGAGCCGCGCTCGACCTGCACACAGATCGCCTGTTCCAACGGCCCTTCAGAGACATAGGTCGACTTGCCCCAGAGGATGATCCCCCCAAGCAGAAACAGGCCGACCAACAGAAACGTCACGGCGTTAGAGGCGATATGACGCCACATTTAGCTGACTTTCCCGAACAGAACCGATGCGTTGGTGCCGCCGAAACCAAAGGAATTGCTGAGCGCCACGTCGATCTTGCGCTCGACCTTCTTGTTCGGCGCCAGATCAATCGGGGTTTCCACCGCCGGATTGTCGAGGTTGATCGTCGGCGGCGCTACCTGATCGCGGATCGCGAGCATGCAGAAGATCGCCTCGATCGCGCCCGCGGCACCCAAAAGGTGCCCGGTGGCGGATTTGGTCGACGACATGGTCACATTGCCCGCCGCATCGCCCATCAGACGCTCGACCGCGCCCAGCTCAATGGTGTCGGCCATGGTCGAGGTGCCATGCGCGTTGATGTAATCCACATCCGAAGGCTCCAGCCCCGCGTTCTTCAGCGCTGCACGCATGGAGCGTTCGCCACCCTCGCCATCCTCGGAAGGGGCGGTGATGTGATGCGCATCGCCCGACAGGCCATAACCCAGCACCTCGGCATAGATCTTGGCACCGCGCGCCTTGGCGTGTTCATACTCTTCCAGCACCACGATGCCCGCGCCCTCGCCCATGACGAAACCGTCGCGGTCCACGTCATAGGGGCGGCTGGCCTTTTGCGGATCGTCGCCGCGTTTGGTCGAGAGCGCCTTGCAGGCGTTAAAGCCCGCCATGCCGATCTCACAGATCGCCGCCTCGGCACCGCCTGCGATCATCACATCCGCATCACCGTATTTGATCAGCCGCGCCGCATCGCCGATGGCATGGGCGCCGGTTGAACAGGCGGTCACGACCGAGTGGTTCGGCCCCTTAAAACCATAGCGGATCGACACCTGACCCGAGATCAGGTTGATCAGCGCGCCGGGCACGAAGAAGGGGCTCACGCGGCGCGGGCCTTTTTCATGCATCATGACGGCGGTATTGGCGATGGAGTTCAGCCCCCCGATGCCCGAGCCGATCAGAACGCCGGTGCGTTCCTGATCTTCCTGCTCGGTCGGCTTCCAACCCGAATCCTCAACCGCCTGCTGGGCGGCGGCCATGCCGAAGAGGATGAAGGTATCGACCTTGCGCTGCTCTTTCGGCTCCATGTATTTATTGGCGTCGAAGGTGCCATCGCTGCCATCGCCCAAGGGCACTTCGCAAGCGTATTGAGTCACCAGTTTGCTGGCATCAAAGCCGGTGATCGGCCCGGCCCCGGACTTCCCATCAAGGATCCGTTTCCAGCTTTCTTCCACGCCGTCCGCGAGCGGGGTAACCAAACCCAAACCCGTTACTACAACTCTGCGCATCTCAGTGCCCCTTGCCGATAATGTCTCGGCGAACCTCTTACCCTGCAAAAGCCTGTAGGCACAAGCATATCGGCGGGGGTCCGCAGGCAGAGCGCAAAAACGCCGATGGCCCGAATCTCAGGGGCCGTCGCCCGATTGGGGCTCAGCCCGGCGGGCCGCGCCGGGTCATCAGATGCACCGCACCGCCCGCCATCTTGACGTCGCGCAGCCCCTGATAGCCAAGCGCCCTCGCGATCCGCAAAGCGGCCTCATTCCCCGCAGAGATCATGCAGACCGTGCGGCCCGTGATCACCCGATCAAACCACTCATGTGCCGCCCGGGCGGCCTCGGCCCCAAGCCGCTGGTCTTGGGCCTGAGGGGCCAAGACCAGCCGCGCCTCGGGGTAAGTGTCGAAATCCTCACCGAAATTGCGGGAGCCAAAGACGAAACCCGTCTGGCCCAGCATCTCGCGCTGGCGATGAAGCTGCACCGCCCACTGTCCAAAGCCGGTGATCTGCCAATGGCCCGCGTTGCGCAGAAAAGCGTCCCATGACTGCCCCTTGGGCCGGGGCTGATCGAGGATCCGGTCCGCCACATCGGGCATCGCCCAAATCTCAGCATAGCGCTGAAAATCCTCGGCACGCATGGCGCGCAGGGTCAGTCTGGCGGTGTTGATGGTCGGGATCGTGCGGGACATGGGGTGAATTGCCTTCACGCTTGAAACTTCTTGGCGCAGACATGCGACCTCAGCTCCAAAGGGACAAGCCCGCCCCGTTCAGACAAATAAAAACGGCGTCATTCCGCTAGGAACAACGCCGTTCTCAAAACTCAAATTCGCCGGTTGCCCGGCAAAGCCTTAAGAGGCTTCTTTGATGAACTTGACCGCATCGCCAACGGTCTGGATGTTCTCAGCCGCGTCATCGGGGATCTCGATGCCGAACTCTTCTTCGAACGCCATCACCAGTTCCACGGTGTCGAGGCTGTCTGCGCCGAGATCGTCGATGAACGACGCATTCTCAGTCACTTTGTCCTCTTCCACGCTCAGGTGTTCTACAACGATCTTTTTCACGCGGTCTGCGACGTCGCTCATAATAAGTCCTCATGTCTTCGGGCCATTCAAGGCCCCTTTTGGTTTCCGCCCGCCGGTAATCGGCGTTTGGAGGATGCCCCAAAAGGGGCGGCTATTTCCTTGTTCGCACAAGGCGCAGGGGGTGATCAAGCACCCTCCGTTTCGATTCTGCGCCCCCTTTAGCACATGCGCCGGGCTTGGCAAACGCTATTGAGGCGCAGGGTCACAACATGGCCATACCGCCGTTCACATGCAAGGTGGTCCCTGTCACATAAGCGGCCTCGGCGCTGGAAAGATAGACCACGGCGGCGGCAATCTCATCCGGGTCGCCCATGCGGCCTGCGGGGATTTGCCCCATGATTCCAGACTTTTGCTCATCCGTCAGCTTGTCGGTCATCGCAGTAGTGATGAAGCCCGGCGCCACGGCGTTCACAGTGATCCCGCGGCTTGCCACCTCATAGGCAAGCGACTTGGACATGCCCACGACACCCGCCTTGGAGGCCGCGTAATTGGCCTGGCCGGGGTTGCCCGTGGCGCCCACCACGCTGGAGATATTGATGATCCGGCCCCAACGCGCCTTCATCATGCCGCGCATCACCCCTTTGCAGAGCTTGAAGGTCGCGGTGAGGTTCACGTTCAGCACCGAATTCCACTCGTCATCCGACATGCGCATGAAAAGATTGTCGCGGGTGATGCCCGCATTGTTCACCAAAATATCGACCGAGCCCATGGCCTCCGCCGCCTGTTTCGGCAGCGCGTCCACGGCCTCCATATCGCTGAGGTTGCACGGCAGCACATGGGCGCGTTCGCCCAACTCGGCCTTCAGCGCCTCAAGCGGTTCGGTCCGCGTGCCCGACAGGCCAACGGTAGCCCCTTGGGCGTGCAGCTTGCGCGCAATATCCGCGCCGATGCCGCCCGAAGCGCCGGTGATCAGGGCATTCTTTCCTGTAAGATCGAACATGTCTCTTCCTTTATTCTCTCAAAGGGCGCGAGGCCCCGACGCGGCGGAAATCCCGCCTATTTTCATGCCTCAGGCGTCAGACGCGGCCTCAACCTCATCCGGCGTGCCGATGCTGCGGGTGGCGACACTTTTGTCGATGCGCCGGATCATGCCCGAAAGCGCCTTGCCCGCGCCGATCTCCCACGCCTCTGTCACGCCCTGCGCGGCCATCCACTCGACCGAGGAACGCCAGCGCACGCGGCCTGTGACCTGTTCAACCAGCAACTCCCGAATGCGGGCGGCGTCCGACACCGCCTCGGCGGTGACATTGGCGACCAGCGGCACGGCGGGATCGTTGAAGGTCACCTCGCCCAATGCTTTCGCCATCTCTTCCGCAGCCGGCCCCATCAAGGGGCAATGGAAGGGGGCGGAGACGGGCAGCAACAACGCGCGCTTGGCCCCGGCCTCTTTCGCCATGGCAACGGCCCGCTCTACCGCGGCCTTTTCGCCGGAGAGCACGTTCTGGCTCGGGTCATTCTCATTGGCGACCTGACAGACGGCCCCTTCGGCGGCGGCTTCGGCCAGTTTCTCGGTCTCTTCGATGCCGAGGCCGAGAATCGCCGCCATGGCGCCCTCACCCACCGGCACGGCGGCCTGCATGGCCTTGCCGCGGATGCGCAGCAGCCGCGCGGTGTCCGCGAGCGACAGCGCGCCCGCAGCGCAGAGTGCCGAGTATTCGCCAAGGCTGTGCCCGGCCACAAAGGCCGCCTTCTCGACACTAACACCCTCGGCCTTCAGCGCGGCCATGGCGGCCAATGAGGTCGCCATCAGCGCGGGTTGGGCGTTCTCGGTCAGGGTCAGCGTGTCGATGTCGCCGTCCCAGATCAGCTCCGACAGTTTCTCGCCCAAGGCCGCATCGACCTCGTCGAAAACGGCGCGGGACTCGGGGTAGGCTTCGGCCAGATCGCGGCCCATGCCGATGGTCTGGGCGCCCTGCCCGGGGAAAACGAATGCGATGCTCATGGTTGCAGCCTCTTATTAGCGATTTCACCCGATGTATCGCGTCCCATGCCGCAAGGGCAAGCCCGTCCCGGCCCGCGCGCCCGCGCCGGGGGTTGCCGTGGCCGGGAAACCGTGTATACGGGCGCTTCCTTGCACAGCATATGAACCGCGCAGACTCTCGTGGTGGGGAGCAAGGATGAACGCCCCGCCTATGAAATGCGCCTTGATACAAATAGGAGTGCACATGCCGCTTTATGAGCATGTTATGATTGCGCGTCAGGACCTGTCCAACACGCAAGCAGAGGGCCTCATCGAACACTTCGGCACCGTTCTCGCGGACAACGACGGCAAGCTCGTCGACAGCGAGTACTGGGGCGTCAAGACGATGGCCTACAAGATCAACAAAAACCGCAAGGGCCACTATGCCTTCCTGCGTTCGGACGCACCCGCGACAGCCGTGCAGGAAATGGAACGCCTGATGCGCCTGCATGATGACGTGATGCGCGTCCTGACCATCAAGGTCGACGAGCACAAAGAACTGCCCTCCGTGCAGATGCAGAAACGCGACGAACGCGACAACCGTCGCGAGCGCCGTTGATCGCCAGCTTGAAGAAGAGGACATAAACCATGGCTGCAAAACCATTTTTCCGCCGTCGCAAAGTCTGCCCCTTCTCGGGCGACAACGCACCTGCGATCGACTACAAGGACACACGTCTGCTGCAACGCTACATCTCTGAGCGTGGCAAGATCGTTCCTTCCCGCATCACCGCCGTATCGGCCAAGAAACAACGCGAGCTGGCCCGGGCCATCAAACGCGCACGTTTCCTCGCCCTGCTGCCCTACGCCGTCAAGTAAGGAGAGAGCACATGCAAGTTATCCTTCTGGAACGTGTGGCCAAACTGGGCCAGATGGGCGAAGTCGTGGACGTAAAGCCCGGCTATGCCCGCAACTACCTGCTGCCGCAGGGCAAGGCGCTGTCGGCCTCCAAGGCCAACGTCGAGGCCTTTGAGGGCCAGAAAGCCCAGCTCGAAGCACAGAACCTCGAGACCAAGAAAGAAGCCGAGAAACTCGCCGAGAAGCTGAACGGTCAGCAGTTCGTCGTGATTCGCTCCGCTTCCGACGCCGGCGCGCTCTACGGCTCCGTCACCACCCGTGACGCCGCCGAAGCCGCGACTGCCGAAGGTTTCTCGATCGACCGCAAGCAGGTCGTTCTGGGCAACCCGATCAAGGAACTGGGCGTGCATGATGTGCGCATCATCCTGCACCCCGAAGTCGACGCCACAATCGAGCTGAACGTTGCACGTTCGCCCGAAGAGGCCGAGCTTCAGGCATCGGGCAAATCGATTCAGGAACTGGCCGCCGAAGAGGAAGCCGCCGCTGAATTCGAGATCTCCGAACTCTTCGACGACATCGGCTCTGCCGCTGACGAAGACGGCGACTCGGACGTGGTGCGCACCCCCGAGGGCGACGCACAGGACGACAGCAACAGCTGATCCGGCCTGTCCGATCTGACATGAAACGCCGCGCGGTCCCCCGCGCGGCGATTTCTTTTGCGCAGCCCCTCCAACCGCCCCGCGCGCGCCTCTGACGCAAACGCCTGTAAAAACAGCGCGATTTATGCTATGATACCTCTATTCAGCATGGAGGATGACACATGCGTTACATCACCATCACCACTTGGGAACTCGCCGACGGGGCGGATTACGACGTGGCCCTGCGCACCATCGAAGAAAAGCGCCTGCCCGCCCTAAAGGGCTTTGGCGCCAGCCGCATCACCGTGGTCCGCACCTCTGAGCGCACGAGTGCCGCAATCACCGAATGGCCCGACAGGGCCACGCGCGACGCCGCCGAACTCAAGATCGACGAGGTCCGACGTTCGGTAAAGCGCGAAGATCAGAGCCGCATGACCGGCGAAATGAAAGGCGAAATCGTCGCCGACGTTTAAGCATGGCGAAAAGCCGCGCCTGAGGGTCCAAGGCTTGGGCAAGGGGCCGCGTATCCTGCGCCTACGCTCTTGCCCGATGGCCCCCTTGGGGCGATCCTCGGGGCGAGATAACAAGCCCCGGTGCATCATGCCTCAGACCACACGCCGCATGTTCCTTTCCCTCATCGCCGCCAGCACGCTCACCGCCTGCAACGCCGCGCCCGAAGTCTCCCCCACGCCGCCGGAGCGCCCCGCCCTGCCGCTGCACCCGAATGAGACGCCAGAGTTGCGACGCAAGATCAACCACTGGGCCGACTTCTATGACCTGCCGCGCCCCTTGGTGCACCGTCTGGCCATCCGCGAAAGCACCCACAATCCCCGCGCCCGCAACGGCCCCTATTACGGTCTGCTGCAAATCCTGCCCGCCACCGCGCGGTCGATGGGGTTCCGGGGCAAACCTTCCGATCTTTTAGACGCCGATACCAATCTGAAATACGCGCTAAAATACCTGCGCGGCGCGTGGCTCCTGTCGGACGGTGACCATGGCACCGCCATCAAATGGTACGCCCGCGGCTACTATTACGAGGCCAAGCGCCGCGGCATGCTTGTGGAAACCGGCCTACGGGACGGGTGATTAATTTTCGGGCTTGCGCGGCCTCTCGCTTCGCCTCAGGTAGGTGTTAATCACGTCAAGAAGGAACGCCGCATGACCCTCCGCCTCAACCGCCGTCACTTCCTCGCCGGCACTGCCGGATTGCTGGCCCTCCACCCCTTCTCTCTCCGCGCCGCGGCCAATCAGGCGCATCTGCGGCTGATGGAAACGACCGACCTGCATGTGCATGTCTTTCCTTACGACTATTACGCCGACAAAGAGGTCGACACCGTAGGCCTTGCCCGCACCGCCAGCATCGTCAAATCGATCCGCGCCGAGGCGACCAATACGCTGATGCTCGACAACGGCGACTTTTTGCAGGGCAATCCGATGGGCGATTACATCGCCTATGAGCGCGGCATGAAAGAGGGCGACATGCATCCGGTGATCCAAGCGATGAACGCGCTTGGCTATGACGCCTCGACCCTGGGCAATCACGAGTTCAACTACGGGCTTGATTTCCTGATGAAATCCCTCGCCGGGGCCGACTTCCCGGTGGTCAGTGCCAATGTCGTCAAAAAGGTCGGCGCCAAACCGAGCGACGATGACACGCTGGTCAAACCCTATGTCCTGCTCGACCGGATGTTGACCGATGGTGCCGGTGAGATGCATCCGATCAAGATCGGCATCATCGGCTTCGTCCCGCCCCAGATCATGAGCTGGGACCGCCGCCACCTCGAAGGCAAGGTGCAGGCCCGCGACATCCTCGAGTCCGCCCGCGCATGGGTGCCCCAGATGAAAGAGGCAGGGGCCGACATCATCATCGCGCTGTCCCACTCGGGCATCGGTGCGGCCAAGGAAGAGGATATGATGGAGAACGCCTCTGTCCCCCTCGCCGCCGTAGAGGGGATCGACGCCATCATGACCGGGCACAGCCACCTCGTCTTCCCCTCGGGCAGCTATGCGGACTATCCGGGCGTGGACGTTAGCGAAGGCACGATCCACGGCAAACCCGCCACCATGGGCGGCTTCTGGGGCAGCCACCTCGGCCTGATCGACCTGATGCTTGAGCGTGACGGCAGCGGCTGGCGCATCGCCAGCCACAGCGCCGAGGCGCGCGCGATTTCACAGCGCAACGAAGACCGCTCAGTGATGCCGCTGGTGGAAAGCGATGCCGAGGTGCTTGCCTCCGTCCAACAGGAACATGATGAGACGCTGGCCTATGTTCGCCGCGCCGTGGGCAAGACCGACGCCAATCTGCACAGCTATTTCGCGCTGGTAGCGGATGACCCTTCGGTGCAGGTCGTCTCCAACGCGCAGCGCTGGTATATCGAACAGATGCTTAAGGGGACCGAACATGAGGGGCTGCCGATCCTCTCTGCTGCCGCCCCCTTCAAGGCCGGTGGCCGTGGCGGGCCGGAGTATTACACCGATGTGCCGAAAGGCGATGTGGCGATCAAGAATGTCGCCGACCTTTACCTCTACCCCAACACAGCCCGCGCGGTGCGCGTGACCGGGGCGCAGGTGAAAGACTGGCTCGAACGTTCCGCCGGCATGTTCAACCAGATCACCCCCGGCAAGGCCAACCAGCGGCTGCTGAACCCCGAGTTCCCCAGCTACAATTTCGATGTGATCGACGGGGTGAGCTATCAGATCGACCTCAGCCAGCCTTCCAAATTTGGCCCCAAGGGCACTGAGGCAAACCCTGGGGCGAGCCGGATCGTGAACCTTGAGTTCGAAGGGCACCCCCTTGATCCCAAAGCCGAATTCATCATCGCCACCAACAACTACCGTGCCAGCGGCGGTGGGGCCTTCCCCGGCGCGATGGGCGATACCATCGTGTTTGAAGGGCCCGACACCAACCGCGACGTGATTGTGCGCTATATCGTCGAGAAAGGCACCATCAGCCCCCGTGCCGATGGCAACTGGCGCTTCGCGCCGTTGGAGGAAACGAGCGTAATGTTCGAAACCGGGCCAAAGGCGGCGGACTACGTCGATGAGGTGACAGGGGTAGAAATGGAACAGGTAGGCGACACGGAAGACGGCTTCGCGCAGTTCCGGATTACTTTGTGACCTCCCCGCTGCGTATTAGCATCTGACATTGCCACATAGAGCAGCGCCTTCCCTTGGGGGCGTTGCAACGATGGTGGCCTGCGGTCGCCCCCATCGCACACAACTGCTGCGAATTTTCGAGACCTTGCAAATCGCCCCCCCCCGGGGTGCCCCCGGGCGGGACATCGACAGTAGGTTCGGTAATCCTTCACGCCCATCCAGAGTGACAGGCAAAGGCCACGCTTCTCACCCAGCCCAAACGAAACAGGGGCGACGGTTTCCCGTCGCCCCTGCTCCAAAATCTGATCCGGTAAGACTTATTCGTCTTCCAGCTCTTCAACAGCTTTCTGAAGCTCTTCTTTCGAGATCTCTTTCTCGGTCACCTTGGCCTGTTCGACCACGTGATCGACAACCTTGTCCTCGAAGATCGGCGCGCGCATCTGCTGCTGCATCTGCTGGTTCTGCTGCACGAATTCAAAGAACTGACGCTCCTGACCCGGGTACTGACGCGCTTGGTTCATGATCGCTTGGGTCATCTCGGCGTCGGTCACCTGAACGTCGGCTTTCTGGCCCAGCTCGGCCAGCAGCAGGCCCAGACGGACACGGCGTTCAGCCAATGTCTTGTGCTCGTCTGTCGGCTCGATCTCGGGGTGATCGTGGCCTTCCACATCGGGGTTTTCCTCGTGCCACAGCTGATGCGCGATCTGCTTGGCTTCGGCGTCAACCAGCGACGGCGGCAGGTCAAAGCTGACCTCTTTGTCGAGCGCGTCCAACAGGTTACGCTTCATCACGGCGCGCGATGCACCGGCATATTCCGCTTCCAGACGCTCAGCGATCTGACCTTTCAACGCGTCGAGATCCTCGGCGCCGAATTTCTTGGCCATCTCGTCGTTAACCTCGGCGGCGACGGGCTCTTTCACTTCTTTCACGGTGCAAGCGAAGGTGGCTTCCTTACCGGCCAGATGCGCGGCCTGATACTCTTCGGGGAAATTCACGACGACGGATTTCTCTTCGCCCGCTTTCACGCCGACCAGCTGCTCTTCGAAGCCGGGGATGAAGGAGTTGGAGCCCAGCACCAGCGGGTAATCTTCCGCCGCGCCGCCTTCGAATTCTTCGCCGTCGACGGAGCCTTTGAAGTCGATCACAACCTGATCGCCATCTTCGGCCTTGGCACCCTCTTCGCGGGCTTTGAAGTCCTGCGCGGTTTCGGCAAGGCTTGCCAGCGCTTCTTCGACAGCCGCATCGTCAGCTTTGACCACCATCTTTTCCAGTTCGATCTTGCTCAGATCAACTTCGGGAATCTCAGGCAGTTTTTCGTAGGACATGGAGACTTCGACGTCGTCGCCTTCTTTCCAGTCCTCATTGGTCATCTTGACCTCGGGCTGCATGGCGGGGCGGTCGCCGGTCTTTTCGAAGTGCTCGTTCATGGCGCCGTCGATGCTTTCCTGCATCGCTTCGCCCATGATCCGCTGGCCGAACTGCTTTTTCAGCAGCGCCATCGGCACCTTGCCCTTGCGGAAGCCCTTCATCTCGACTTCGGGCTGCGCTTCGGCCAGCTTCTCGTTGACCTTGGCTTCAAGCTCATCGGCGGTGACGGTGATGTTGTAACCGCGTTTCAGACCTTCGTTCAGCGTCTCGTTGACCTGCATGTGTGCTCCATAGGGTAAGGCCGCGCGGCGGGGGCGCGGGCGAAAATTTGTGTCCTTCTATGGGTGTTGAACCGCCTGCGCAAGGGGGTCCGCGGCCCATCGCGCCACATCCGCAGAATTCGCCCCCACCCCCGCCGGACAACCCTGTGCCGGGTTACACCAAAAGCACGGCGACATAGGCCACATAGGCCAGCGCAAAGAGCGCCCCCTGCCCGCGTGTCACGCGCCCGCCAAAGGCGCAGGCGATCAGCGCCACCGTGGCCCCCAGCATCACCCAAATATCGAGCGCGGCGATCTGCGCAGCCACCCCCACCGGCTGGATCAGCGCGGTGATGCCCAGCACGCCGAGGATGTTGAAGATGTTGGAGCCGACCACATTGCCCAATGCCACATCGCTCTGCCCGCGCCTTGCGGCGATGACCGACGTGACCAATTCCGGCATGGAGGTGCCTACGGCCACGATGGTCAGGCCGATCACCGCCTCAGACAGCCCCACGGCCTGTGCGAGGGCTACAGCCCCAGTGACCAGAAACCGCGCCGAAAGAATGGTCAGCAAAAGCCCACCCAGCAGCCAGACGAGCGCCAGCCAAACCGGCGCTTGATCCGGCAGCGGCTCCATCGCCTCTGCCCCGCTTCGATCGCTGCGAAAGGTGTAAATCAGATAGGCCGCCAGCCCCGCGAGGGCGGCGCCCCCCGCAAGCCGATCCACCTGCCCCAGCAGCACAGTGCCGAGGCAAAGCAGGCTGGCCGACAGCATGACCGTCCCGTCCCGCGCGAAACTACGTCCGGAGATGGCCACCGGGGCGATCACCGCCGCAAGGCCGAGAATCAGCAGGATATTCGCGATGTTCGACCCCACCACATTGCCAAGCGCGATGTCCGGCGCGCCCAGCAAAGCCGCCTGAACCGAGGTCACCAATTCCGGGGCCGAGGTGCCAAAGCCCACCACCGTCAGCCCGATCACCAAGGGCGACATGCCAACCCTCTGCGCCAGCGCCACGGCGCCGCGCACCAGATACTCACCACCGAGCACGAGTCCCAGCAGACCACCAAGGACAAACAGAATGTTCACGGGAAAAATCTCATCGGCCTCAGACCATCGGGCGCCGCGGAGACCGCGCAGACGCCCGATGCAAATGGGGATAGGCCGGAGGCATTCAAGGCCGCGCGGAAAATTCAGGTCCGCCGCGGCAGGGCGCTCACATGCCCAAGGCTTCTTTGTACATTTCCATCACCGCTTCTTCTTCGGCGATGTCGTCCTTGTCGCGCTTGCGCAGAGCGATCACCTTGCGCAGCACCTTGGTGTCGTAACCGCGCGATTTCGCTTCGGCCATCACCTCTTTTTGCTGTTCGGCAAGGTCTTTCTTCTCGGCGTCCAAACGCTCGATCCGCTCGACGAACTGGCGCAGCTCATTGGCGGTGACCCGGTAGGTCGCATCGCCTTGGGATTCGACGACATCGGGATTGGTGCTGGTATCGCTCATGGGAAGTCCTCACGGAATGGCTGGCTCTGGCGGGTTTGACTACAGGCTGCACGCCCAGCCCGCAAGCGGGACTTGCCCCCCTTGGCGGTTTGGCGTAGCTCTGCCGCCATGGAAAGCGCAAACACATCTATTTTCGATCTCATGGTCTGGGGCGGCGCCGGCCTATCCCTTTTGGGATTGCTCGGTCTGGGCTGGTGCATCATCAAGGTGAGCCGTGCAAAACGCGCGCAGCTCGACGATGAGGAGATGCGCGTGGTGCTGCGCAAAGTTGTGCCGCTGAACATGGGCGCGCTGTTTCTCTCCGTGATCGGCCTGATGCTGGTGATCCTCGGGATTTCGCTGGGCTGATCGGCGCGTTTGAACGGCCCGCCCCGGCGGTGCTGGACAGGGCGGCTGCATCTGCTTAAATCGGCCCATGGATATTCGCCAAATCACCCCCCGCTATTTCGTCGCCCCGCAGATCGAGCCCGGTGACATGGAAAGCCTGCGCGCCCAAGGCATCACCCGCATCCTGTGCAACCGCCCCGACGCGGAAGTGCCGCCCAGCCATCAGGCCGCCGCCATGCGCGACGCCGCCGAGGCCGCGGGGATTGCCTTTGCCGAACAGCCACTGACGCACCAGACCATGACCCCCGATGTCATCGCCCAGAACCGCGCCCTTGGCGTGGAGACCGACGACACCGTGTTGGCCTATTGCGCCTCGGGCACCCGTTCGACCATCGCTTGGGCCTTGGGCCAGGCCGGAGAGATGGACAGCGACGCGATCATCGAAGCGGCACGTCAAGGCGGGTATGACCTTGAGAACATGCGCCCCATGCTGGGACAAAGCTATACTTGAGGTCTCTGCCGGTCCCCTTGGGGGCCGGTATTCTACGCCGCCGCGGTCAGGGCGCGGGCGGGCAGCTGCACCCGGAAGGCCGTGCCGGGCACATCCCGCAGAAAGCTGATCTCTCCGCCCAAGCGGCACATGATCTCACGGCAGATGGCAAGGCCAAGCCCCGCGCCATCGCCCTCCCCCGTGATGCGCGAGAACTTCTCGAAAATCAGCGCCTCCGACCCCGCGTCGATCCCATGGCCGTTGTCGACGAAATCAATCACCAGCCCCTGTGTCGTCACCCGCGGTGTGATCACCAGTCGCGGGTCATCCGCCGCGCAGTATTTGCGGGCGTTGGTGACGAGGTTGATAAAGACCTGCACCAGCCGGTCGAGATCGCTGGTCAGCACAATATCCTCGGCCTGCGGATCGCGCAGCACCTTGAGCGGCCGCGTGACCCCAGCCTGCGCCGTGGTCACCGCCAGATCCAGCAGATCGCGCAGGTTGCCCTCGCGCTGGTTCAGCGTCACCTGCCCGTTTTCCAGCACCGAGAGATCCAACAGGTCATCCAACAGCCGCGTCAGACGGATCGTCTCGCTATGGATAATCGTGGCATAGCGGTTCTTGTCGGCGTCCGTGAGACCGGGCGCATCGCGCAGGATCTCGGAGAACGAGCGGATTGAGGTCATCGGCGTGCGCAATTCATGGCTGATCTGACTGAGGAAACTGTCCTTTTGCAACGACAACTGCGTCAGCTTCTCATTGGCCGCGCGCAACTGCGCCGCCGTCTCGGTCAACTCGCGCGACTTGGCTTCCAACTGGCTGGAATACTCCAGCATCTGCGCGGATTCGTCGGCCACAGCCAGCAGGTCTTGGACCGAGACCGAGGCCCCGCCGACGATCTGCGCCACCATCGCATGGGCCGTGGCCGCCCCGACCGAGGCCGCCAACTCCCGCTCCAGCGCCTGCACGAATCGTGGCGTGGGCTCGGGCAGACGCCGCCCCTGCCCCTGCCGCTCGGCCTCGCGGGTGAAAAACGCCTGCGCCTCCGTCGCGCCCAAGATGCGCTGCGCCATGATCATCAGGTCTTCGCTGCCCGCGACCGAGGCCGTCCACCCCCGCGCCGGGCCGGAATGGTCAAAGACATTGACGAATTGCGCGCCCTGTAGCCGCTCCAACGGTGTGGGGAAGCTAAAGAGGGAGACGACGACGAAAACCAGCGTGTTGAGCGCAAGGCTCCAGACCACCGCATGCACCGTCGGGTCGATCCCCGCGATGCCAAAGAGCGCCTCGGGGCGCAGCCATGCGAGGCCCCAAAGCCCCTGCTCCAAGGTCGCGCTCGACAGGGCCACATCCGCGCCAAAGCTGGGCAGCAGCATGGTAAAGACCCAAAGCACAAAGCCCGTGCCCAGCCCGCAAAGCGCGCCGGTCCGCGTGGCCCCGCGCCAGAGCACCCCGCCCAGCATCGCGGGCAAAAACTGCGCCACCCCGCCAAAGGAGATCGTGCCAATCGCCGCCAGCGCCCCGCTGCCGCCCGAGGCGCGATAGTAGAGATAACCCAAGCCCACCACGCAGAAAATCGACAGCCGCCGCGCAAGGATGACGATATTGCGCACATCCCCCGACTGCGTCGCCCCATCGCGGCGCAGCGCCAGCCAGATCGGCATGACGATATGGTTGCTCACCATGGTCGAGAGCGCCAGCGTGGCGACGATCACCATCGAGGTCGCCGAAGAGAAGCCGCCCAAGAATGACAACATCGCCAGCCCGTTCTGCCCTTGGCTGAGCGGCAGGCTCAGCACGAAGAGATCGGGGTTCGCGCCCTCAGGCATCAGGTCCAGCCCCACCACCGCGATGGGCACGACGAAAAGGCTCATCAGCATCAGGTACAGCGGGAAGGCCCAGCTTGCGATCTGCAACTGCCGCTCGTCGTCGTTCTCGACCACCATGACCTGAAACATACGCGGCAGGCACAAAAGCGCGGCCCCCGAAAGCACGGTCAACGCGGCCCAACGGCTGCCCTGCACTTGCCATTGCCCGATGTCTGAGGCGTCGATCCGCGCCAAGGTCTCGCCCAAGCCTCCGGCCAGACCCCAGATAACGTAGACCCCCACCGCCACCAGCGCCAGCAGCTTGACCACCGCCTCAACGGCGATGGCGATGACGACGCCGTGATGCCGCTCGTTCACATTCAGGTTTCGCGTACCGAACAGTACCGTGAACAGCGTCAGCCCCGCCGCGACCCAAAGCGCCGCCTGCCCCCGGTTGATCACATCGCCCCCCGCCTCGGCCAGCGGCACGTCGGCGGCGGCGAAGATTGACAGCGACAGGATAACCGATTGCAATTGCAGCGCGATATAGGGCGTCACACCGATCACGGCCATCACCGTCACCACGATCGCCAGCGTGTTGGACTTGCCGTAGCGCGATGAAATCAGGTCCGCGATCGAGGTGACGCGATGGCTTCGCCCGATCCGCACCAAACGGCGCAGCCCCCACCACCAGCCGATCATCACCAGCGAAGGGCCGAGGTAGATGGTCACATATTCCAGCCCCGAGCGCGCCGCATATCCCACCGCGCCGTAAAAGGTCCAAGCGGTGCAGTAGATCGACAGCGACAGGGTATAAACCAGCGGCGAGCGCAGCAGCCAGCCGCCCTGCCCGCGCAGGGCCGCGCGTTCGGCGGCGAAGGCCACGATGAAAAGCCCCGCCACATACATCAGGCAGACCGCGACCAACTGGTTGAGCGATACCATCAGCGCGGCCCGTCCGGCTGTGCTACATCCTCACCCGAGGCCACATCCCGCGTCCGCCGCCAGAGCGCCCATGTTCCCAAGATCAGCAGCGCCCAGACCCCAAAGAGATAGCGCAGCGCCACGCTCATCGGGATGGTCGGTGCGGTGGGGTCCGGGCTGCCCGCTGGCACGGGCCAAAGCAGCGGCACCATCCACAGCATCAGCCCCAGAAACGGCAGCAGGCGCACCGCATCCATCATCCGCCGCTGACGGTAGCCGCGTTTTTCCAGAAAGATCGGCCTACGGGGCATGGCGGATCAACTGGCGATCAGGTCGCGCACCGCGTCCAGCATCTCGGCATTCGAGAACGGCTTGGTCATGAAGCGGCTGACACCCGCCTTTTCGGCCATGGCGCGGTCCCGGCTTTGGCCTCGTGCGGTCAGCATCAGCACCGGCAACGCACCGGTTTCGGGGTCACCGCGCAGCTCATCCAATATCTCGAAACCGCTCTTGCCCGGCAGCATCACGTCGAGCATGACCAGATCCGGCGATGCCTTGCGGATAACCTCCACCGCGCCTGACCCATTGGCCAAGGTCTCCACACGCCAACCCTCTTGGCTCAGCAAAAAGCGGATGGCCTCGGCGATATTCACCTCGTCCTCCACCAGAACTACGAGTTTGCTCATCGGCAAAAAGTCTCCCCCCTCGGTGTGCGGCCGCCCCGTCTTGCTGCGGGGTCTCGCGCACCGGGGGGAGCATGCATCGGTTTGCCAGCCCTGTCAAAAACTGCCTTCCGCGCCGCCTCAGATCCCCTCGCGCAGGATCGAAGGCTCGCGCCGCGCGCGGCATCCTTCCACCGGGCAAATGCGACA
The DNA here is from genome assembly GCF_005068605.1 of Sulfitobacter sp. 15WGC. Taxonomy (NCBI): domain Bacteria; kingdom Pseudomonadati; phylum Pseudomonadota; class Alphaproteobacteria; order Rhodobacterales; family Roseobacteraceae; genus Sulfitobacter; species Sulfitobacter sp. 15WGC. Next base: position 293,091 of record NZ_SZNL01000001.1, read on the forward strand.
GGTCGCCCCCACCTGCTGCGCCGGCGCCACCCCCGAGGGGACCGGCAAGAGCAGCATGACCGATTGGCTGAGCGGCGGCGTGTTATAGGCAGCCGCAGCTTGCACTTCGCAGGTGGCAATCGCTTCGAACTCCGCCTGCCCGCGCCCCATTTGCATGACGCGGGATTTCATCACCAGTCCCGGCTGCCCCTGCACCGCGAAGAGCGGCCAAAGCGGGCAACAGGCGCCAAAGCGCGGCACGGTGAACCCCTCGATCGACTTGGCGAATGTCACGCTGCCAGAACGGTCACAGACCACCAGCCCCGCGCCGAGGTCAGGCAGTGACGCCAAGCGCCGCAGCACCCGGCCCATCGGCTGGTCGAGTGCCTGCGCCAGTTTGGCAGGATCGTGACCTATCTCCCCCGCCGCCCGCTCCAGCCGCGCCAAAGGCAGCGCCGCCGCATCGCGGGCGATCTGTTGTAACACACCCGTCGCGATATGCTGCGCGGCCTTGGTCTTGAGCGTATCGGCCTGTTCGACCAGCGCCGCAATCGCCGCCTGCGGGGCGCGCGCCTCTTCCAAAGGGTCGAAGCGGTAGTCATGCGCGGCGAGGAAACTCTCAACCTCGGCCTGGGGCGAATGGGCCACCTCGCGAGTCTCGGCGGCATTGTCGAAATAGGTCACCAGCGCCTGCGCGCTGTCGGACAGGCGACGGCTGTCTTGGTGGATATTGGCGTGAAACCGATCGCGCCATTCCGCTTGCAAACTGTCCGTTTCGGCCAGAATCGCGGCGGTGGAACGGATCGCCGCGGCGGTGCTGAGCAACTCGTGCATGGAGGTGGCAAGCTGCGGGTCATGGGCCAACCGGTCCGAGAGCGCCTCGACCGTCTGCTCCAGTGCCGCGATGCGGCGCTGGCTGTTGGCCAGCACCTTGGCCCAGCCCGGAAACCGCCCCGCGAATTCATCCGCCCGGTCGCTCTCTGGCCCGGTCAGCCCCGCATCCTCCGCCGCCTCGCGCAGCGTGGCAATCAGCGCGGCTTCGGCCCCTTCGGTCAGCGCCTGCGGCTCGACCCCAAGCGCATGGGCGATATTGAGCAAGAGCTTGCCGCCGATTCTGCGCCGATTGTGCTCGATGAGGTTGAGATAGCTGGCCGAGATGCCGCTTTGCTGCGCAAGCTCGGCCTGTTTCAGCCCCGCCATCACGCGCCGCTCACGGATGCGGCTGCCGGTTAGCCCCTCACGCATGGGACGGCCCCGCGTGATTTTTCGCCCGTTGTTTCAAGGTCTTTCTGCGCCGCAATATCATATTCTTTACAGCCCTTCCGGCATGATTGCGAATATATTTACAAAAAAAATCGTTTCGATCAAGCGCCTTATTGATCGGTTTTCATTTTCCGCGCCATAGTTTCTTTGCACTATTGCGTGTTGTGGCATCGGGGGGAGGTTCCGCTGCTGCGACTTACAAAAATGGGAGGACTTCATGTCGTTTACGAAACTGACACGCCGCGGGCTGATCCAGACCGGCGCGGTTGCCGGTGCAGGGTTGGCGCTGCCGACCTATCTGCGCGCGGAAAATCACGCGGGCTTCACCAATGCCCCCACGGGCAGCACCGTGACGCTTGGCTTCAACGTACCCCAGACCGGCCCCTATGCCGAAGAAGGTCTGGATGAGCTGCGCGCGCAGGAGCTTGCGGTCGAACACCTCAATGGCGGGGGCGACGGCGGCATGATGAACACCTTCAGCTCCAAGGCGCTGAAGGGCAACGGTATTCTGGGCAAAAAGGTCGAATATGTCACCGGCGACACCCAGACGAAATCCGACGCGGCCCGCGCCAGCGCCAAATCGATGATCGAAAAAGACGGCGCGGTGATGATCAACGGCGGCTCGTCCTCGGGCGTGGCCGTGGCGGTGCAAGACCTTTGCCAATCGGCGGGCGTGATCTTCATGGCGGGTCTCACCCACGCCAATGACACCACCGGCAAGGACCGCAAGGCCAATGGCTTCCGGCATTTCTTCAACGCCTATATGTCCGCCGCCGCTCTCGCCCCGGTGCTCAAGAACGCCTATGGCTCTGAGCGTCGCGCCTATCACCTGACCGCGGATTACAACTGGGGCTGGACCCAGCAGGAATCCATCGCCGCCGCGACCGAGGCAATGGGCTGGGAGACCGTGGAGAACGTGCTGACGCCGCTCGCCTCGACCGATTTCTCCTCCTATATCGCGCCGGTGCTGAACTCGGGCGCCGATGTGCTGGTGCTGAACCACTACGGCGGCAACATGGTGAACTCGCTCACCAACGCGGTGCAGTTCGGCCTGCTCGACAAACAGGTCAACGGCAAGAAGTTCGAGATCGTCGTGCCGCTCTACTCCGAGCTGATGGCCGCCGGTGCCGGGGCCAACGTGCAGGGCGTGATCGGCTCGATGAACTGGAACTGGCAGTTGCAAGACGAAGGCTCCAAGGCCTTCACCAAATCCTTTGGCGAGAAATACGGCCGCCCGCCGTCGAACTCCGCGCATACCTGCTACGTGCAAACGCTGCTCTATGCCGATGCGGTGGAACGCGCGGGCTCGTTCAACCCCTGCGCCGTGGTCGAGGCGCTTGAGGGCTATGAGTTCGACGGGCTGGGCAACGGGCCGACACTCTACCGCGCGGATGATCACCAGTGCTTCAAAGACGTGCTCGTGATGAAGGGGGCCGAGAACCCGACCAGCGAATACGACACGCTGGAGATCGTCGAACAGACGCCCCGTGCACAGGTCGAATATGCCCCCGATCACCCGATGTTCGCGGGCGGTGATCTGGGCAAATGCAACCCCGGCGCGTGATCCGCTGACATCAGATGGCGCGCGGGCCTGATCCTGCGCGCCCTTTTTATCGCTGCAAGCGGCCATGCCGCTTGTAAACGCTTCCCTTACAGGTGGGGACCATGGACGCAATCCTTCTGCAAATACTCAACGGCCTCGACAAAGGCTCGGCCTATGCGCTGATCGCGCTTGGGCTGACGCTGATCTTCGGCACCCTTGGCGTGGTCAATTTCGCCCATGGGGCGCTCTTCATGATCGGGGCCTTCTGTTCGGTCACGCTGCAACGCATTCTGACGCTCAGCGTCGAGACCATCGACGAGACCAAGAAGGATTTCCTCGGCAATCCGCTGAAGGTCAAAACCCCCTATGTCGAACAGTGGTTCGGGCCGGAAACGGGACAGGCGATCATTGATTGGTCGGTGCCGCTGGCCATCCTCTTTGCGATCCCGGTGATGCTGCTCATTGGCTTCATCATGGAACGCGGGCTGATCAAACATTTCTACAAGCGCCCCCATGCGGATCAGATCCTCGTGACCTTCGGCCTCGCCATCGTTTTGCAGGAAGTCGTCAAATATTTCTACGGCGCCAACCCAATCCCCACCCCTGCGCCGCAGGCTTTCGTGGGCAGCTTCGACTTCGCGCCGCTCTTGGGTTTGGACACGTCGTTGGCCTACCCCTATTGGCGCTTGGTCTACTTTGGCTTTTCGACCCTCATCATCGCCGCGGTCTTTGCCTTCTTGCAATTCACCACCTTCGGCATGGTGGTCCGCGCAGGCATGGCGGACCGTGAGACCGTGGGCCTTCTGGGCATCGACATCGACCGCCGCTTTACCATCATGTTCGGCATCGCCGCCGCCGTGGCGGGGCTTGCGGGCGTGATGTACGCGCCGATCAACTCGCCCAATTATCACATGGGCATGGACTTTCTGGTGCTGAGCTTTGTCGTCGTCGTGGTCGGCGGCATGGGTTCGCTGCCGGGCGCGGTGCTGGCGGGGTTCCTGCTGGGCATCCTCGAAAGCCTCGCTTCCATGAATGAAATCAAAAGCATCATCTACGGTATCGACCAGATCATCATCTACGTCGTTGCCATCGTGATCCTGCTGGTCCGCCCGCGCGGTCTGATGGGACGCCGCGGCGTGATGGAGGAATAAGACATGTTCGGACTGGAAAAACGCGATACGCTTCTTTTGGGGGTCGTGATCGTTCTCACGCTCTTCGCCCCCTTCATCCTTAACCCCTTTCCGGCGGATTCGGGCCTAGCACAGTTCAACGCGGGCTACCCCGACCTGATGCAACGCTTTGTGATCTTTGGCATATTTGCCATCGGGTTCAACATCCTCTTCGGGCTGACCGGCTATCTCTCCTTTGGCCATGCGGCCTTCCTGGGGGTCGGTTCCTACTCTGCTGTCTGGATGTTCAAACTGCTCAGCTACAACGTCGTGCCCGCGCTGGTGCTGGCCGTCATCATGGCGGGGTTGTTCTCGGCACTGATCGGCTACATCAGCCTGCGGCGCTCGGGCATCTACTTTTCAATCCTGACGCTGGCCTTCGCTCAGATGTCCTTCAACCTCGCCTATTCGGTGCTGACGCCGATCACCAATGGTGAGACGGGGTTGCAGATCTACACTTCCGATCCGCAGTACCTCCAAGCCGTCGACGCGCCTTCGTTCCCGAATCTCTTCGGCGCTGCGATGAACTCCTCGACGACGCTGTTCTTCGGTGGTTGGACCTTCACCTTCTCCGTCGGCTACTATTTCTGCGCGGTCTTCCTGATCCTCGCCTTCTATCTGGCGATCCGCATCTTCCGCTCGCCCTTCGGCATGATGCTGCGGGCGGTGAAATCTAACCAGCAGCGGATGAACTACACCGGGTTGAACACGCGGCCCTACACGCTGGCGGCCTTTGTCATCTCGGGCATGTATGCCGGGCTTGCGGGCGGTCTGCTGGCGGCGATGGACCCGCTGGCGGGGGCCGAGCGGATGCAATGGACCGCATCGGGCGAGGTGGTGCTAATGACGATCCTTGGCGGCGCGGGCACATTGATCGGGCCGGTGCTGGGCGCAGGCTTCATCAAGTACTTCGAAAACATCTTTGCCAAGATCAACGACAACGTGTTGCACGGCTGGTTCGCCTTCATGCCCGACGGGATCGAAGACGCGATGGTCGCGATCATCCACCCCTTCGTCGGCAAGGGCTGGCACCTGACGCTTGGCCTTCTGTTCATGCTGGTCGTGATCTTCCTGCCCGGTGGGCTGGTCGAGGGCGGGCAACGTCTGGGCCGGGTCTTCCGCCGCCGGGACAAGAACGCAGGCTCGGTCGAGGCCGACGCCGCCCAACAGCGCAGCGAAGCCGCGGAATAGGAGAGACATCATGGCCATTCTCGAAGTCAAAAATGTCGGCAAGCGCTTTGGCGGGTTGCAGGCGCTGAGCGACGTGAACCTCAGCGTGGCGGAGAACTCCGTCCACGCGATCATCGGTCCCAATGGGGCAGGCAAATCCACCCTGCTGAACTGTCTGGTGGGCAAGCTCATCCCCGATACCGGCTCCGTCATGTTCGACGGGCAGTCGGTGCTGGGGCGCAAACCCTATGAGATCAACCAGATGGGCATTTCCCGCGTGTTCCAAACGCCCGAAATCTTTGGTGATCTGACGGTGATGGAAAACATGCTGATCCCCTGCCTTGCCAAACGCGACGGGGCATTTCAACTGAACGGCTGGTCGCGGGTCGTGGGCCAGCGCGACATGATCGACAAGGCCGAGGAAATGCTGCGCGACATGCGTATGATCGACAAACGGCACATGCCCGCGGCCTCCATGTCGCGCGGGGACAAACGGCGGTTGGAGATCGCCATGTGCCTTGCCCAAGACCCCCGTCTGCTGCTTTTGGACGAACCGACCGCCGGCATGGCGCGGGCCGACACCAACAACACCATCGACCTGCTCAAACAGATCAAGGATGAGCGCGACATCACCATCGCCATCATCGAACACGACATGCATGTCGTTTTTTCACTGGCCGAGCGGATCACCGTGCTGGCCCAAGGCACGCCGCTGGTCGAAGACACGCCCGACCGGATCAAGGGCCACCCCAAGGTGCGCGAAGCCTACCTTGGCGAAAGCCAAGACGCCGCCTGACCCCCTCCTATTGCCGCAGATCTAGGACAGCATATGACCACCAGCACGCTCGACAAAAACGCCAACCACGCCCAAACCGCCCCCGCCTTCCTCTCGGTCTGGGACATTCACGCCTATTACGGCGAAAGCTACATCGTGCAGGGGGTGAGCTTTAACGTCCATGAAGGGGAGATTCTCGCCCTGCTCGGCCGCAACGGGGCCGGCAAAACCTCGACCCTGCGGGCCATCGCGCGGGTGAGCGACCCAGAGTTGAAACGCGGCGAGGTCTGGCTTGACCATCAGCCGCTGCACAATATGGCCAGCCACCAAGCCTCTGCCGCGGGGCTGGCACTGGTGCCCGAAGACCGGCGCATCATTTCCGGCCTCACGGTCGAAGAGAACCTCAAACTCGCCCAGATCGCCCCGCCCATCGGCTGGTCGCTCGACCGGCTCTATGACCTCTTCCCGCGCCTGCGCGAGCGGCGCCATCAAGAGGGGGTGACCCTCTCGGGCGGGGAGCAGCAGATGCTCGCCATCGCACGCGCTTTGGCCCGGGACATCAAGGTGTTGCTGCTCGATGAACCCTATGAAGGGCTGGCGCCGGTGATCGTGGATGAGATCGAAAAGACGCTGGGGCTGATCAAGGCGCAGGGCATCACCACGATTCTGGTCGAACAAAACGCGGTGCGGGCGCTGAAACTGGCCGACCGGGCGGTGATCCTCGACACCGGCGGCGTGGTCTTTGACGGCACCGCCGCCGAGGTGCTCGACAATGCGGAACTGCGCGCAGAATACCTCGCGATCTGACCTAAGGTCACTCAGGTCCGGCGCGCGCGGCTGAGGCCCAGCCTCATTCTCGCGCCCCGGACCGCTTTGCGCGACAAAAAACCGATCCTACCCCCTAGACAACAGTTGGCTTTTCATGGCTTTGCCCATGCCCTATAAGCGTGCCAATCAATCGCGCAGCGACGGGCCGCAGGCCTGCCGAAATCTTCGAGGATCCAATGACAAACAAAACCCATGACGCTGACGTGGCCTTCATCAAGGCCCTCGCCGAGCTGCTGAATGAAAACGACCTGACCGAGCTTCAGGTGAAACGCGACTATGCCGAGGATGACAGCCTGAACGTGCGCGTCAGCCGCAAGCCCCCGCAGCAGGTCATGGCCGCCCCCCAGCAACAGTACCAAGCCCGCGGACGCTTTCAGGCGAATTGATAATAGCGCCAACCTTCATAAGGAGTTGCACCAGCCGATCGGTGACATTTTGTGCGGAAAGTTGTCCGCCGACAGCTTCTCCGGGCAGAAGATCGATTGTTTA
>NZ_SZNL01000200.1:0-252 GCF_005068605.1 Sulfitobacter sp. 15WGC
GAGCCTTGCCAACGCGCGGCTGCATCTATGGGATGAGAAAAGCAAGCGCCTGTTGTCTTTCGCGCAGGCGCGCCGGGTCGCCTGAAGCCGCAGTATTTTTCTATGATCTGGGCCCCCGCTTTGGCGGTCTTTGAATTTGGAGGGCTGTCATTACCTTGGCGCGATCCTCTCGGCTATGCGTTCAATCATGCGGCGACCCCGAAAAAGTTCCGAAAAAAAGCCATCAATTTTCTTGGAACAGAGCAGAAAGCT
>NZ_SZNL01000201.1:0-252 GCF_005068605.1 Sulfitobacter sp. 15WGC
GAAGTGGGCAACATCCTGCGGTTTGAAACGGATTTCCCCGGCGCTCATGTGGTCAAGCTTGAGCAGAATTACCGCTCGACCCCGCATATCCTCGCCGCCGCCTCGGGCGTGATCGCGGGAAATGAGGCGCTTGGGCAAGACTCTCTGGACCGAAGAGACCGAGGGCGAAAAGGTCCGCCTCATCGGCCATTGGGATGGCGAGGAAGAGGCCCGTTGGATCGGGGATGAGATCGAATCCGCGCAGCGCGGCAC
>NZ_SZNL01000202.1:0-252 GCF_005068605.1 Sulfitobacter sp. 15WGC
CGCCTATCTCAAGACAACCCTGACAGCGATCGCCAATGGTCATCCGCAAAGTCGCCTCGACGATCTGCTCCCGTGGAACTTCAAACCGTCAAGCTAAGTGGATGGTGCTGTCCAGCTACCGCTTACAATGTTTTGGCCTCCTTTGCAGTTTTCTTTGCTGCCTCAGAACTGACCTTGAAGCGGTAGCTGTCGTTTCCGGTTTCGAGGATGTGGCAGCGGTGGGTAAGCCGATCCAAGAGAGCGGTGGTCATC
>NZ_SZNL01000203.1:0-252 GCF_005068605.1 Sulfitobacter sp. 15WGC
TTCGATGTAGGTAAGATTTAGCCCCCATTGTGCACCGTCGCGCAAGCTGCGTTTGAACTGATCGGCATCTTGCGGCGTGGTGATCACTGCGATTTCACGGATGCCCGCCAGCATCAGCACTGACAGGATAGTAGATCATCGGTTTATCATAGATCGGCAGCAACTGTTTCGAGATGCCCATGGTGATGGGATAGAGCCTTGTTCCAGATCCGCCAGCCAGCAGAATGCCTTTGCGTGCGCTCATGTCAGTTT
>NZ_SZNL01000204.1:0-252 GCF_005068605.1 Sulfitobacter sp. 15WGC
TTCCGAGGTTTGCAAACTGTGAAAAGGACCACCCTGTCCATGATCGAGAGGCGCAAGAATGGATCACTTTCTACCAAAGGTGCCTCGGGTAGCTTCCCCTAAAAAAAATTTACGGGGGGGGGGGCGGAATGACTTACTTGGGGCCTTCGAATACTATTAGGCGTATAACTTGGCGTGAGAAGGACGGGTTATAGAGATTGCATGACGGACCAAAGAGTATTGGGATGCAGGAACATTTGAGCGGCAGTTCAA
>NZ_SZNL01000205.1:0-252 GCF_005068605.1 Sulfitobacter sp. 15WGC
TTTGCACGGGGCCATGTTTACGGCAGCGCGGGCGGGCTGGCCAGTCTTCGCAGATGCGCAATTGACGACGCCCGTGAAACCCATAATCTGCCGCGGAAAGGAACACTTCCATGCAAAGCCGCGCGCCTGTTCACCCCGGTCCTGATGGTCGGATGTATCATCATCATGGTCAGCTTCGCCGTGCGGGCCTCCTTCGGCGTGTTCCAGATTCCCATTGCCGAGGAATTCGCATGGGCGCGCAGCGAGTTCTCC
>NZ_SZNL01000206.1:0-252 GCF_005068605.1 Sulfitobacter sp. 15WGC
GTAGGGCGGCTTGGGCGCCGTAGCCGTGCAGGTGTGACAGCACCGCGCCATAGGCGATCAGCAGATAGGCGAGCAGTTCTGTGCCCTCTTGGACGGTGGTTTTGATTTGCGGGTCATAGGCGGCGCCATGACGGCCTCCCACAGGGCGCCGGTGCCGAAAATCCGCGAGAAGAAGAGCAGCAGCACCACGCCGATATAGACGAAGGTGGCGGAGCGGGTTTGCAGGTGGTGCAGCATGGGCAGCAGCGTGGT
>NZ_SZNL01000207.1:0-252 GCF_005068605.1 Sulfitobacter sp. 15WGC
CGCGCCCGACATCATGCGCTTTGGCTTCACGCCGCTTTATCTGGACGCCGAGGATGTCTCCAAGGCGGTCGCGATCATCCGCGATGTGATGGAGAACCGCCTCTGGGATAACGAAAAATACAAGACCGCGCGCGGGTGACCTGACAGTATCAGGCGCAGGCGTTAAGCTGGCACAACGATCCAACAAAACGGGCCCGGCAAAGAGGCTCAAACCAACCAAGGGAGACTGAAATGAAGATGAAATCACTGGTG
>NZ_SZNL01000208.1:0-251 GCF_005068605.1 Sulfitobacter sp. 15WGC
CTCCGGTTTAAACTGTCTAACGAGCGTCGCGGTCAGGACAGGGCCGTTTTTCGACGAAACACGACCCATCCGCGACTTGGGGGAGGTGATAGCGCATTGGCCCTGCCATCACGAGGGGGCGGCGCCATTATTCTCAAGATGATTGTGAGGTGGCCCTGATTGCGGGGCGAGGGTGTCCCGCGGACGCCGCGGAAATTGGCCCAAGGCACCGCGACCACTTGCACCGGCTGGGCGCAGGGAATACCTTTGGG
>NZ_SZNL01000209.1:0-252 GCF_005068605.1 Sulfitobacter sp. 15WGC
ACGCTTCTTGGCCGATGTTTACGGTGCCATGACCGGGCAAGGGGTGCAGGCACGCGACGCGCTGATGCCCGTCTTCTTTGGCCTGATCCTGCTGCTGCTGTCGCTGCCTGTGATGGCGCTGGCATGGCGCGCGGGTCACCGACCTAACTGAGCTTTGGGCGCTGTTCAGCCGGGGCTTCGCCTTTGGCGAGACGCGGATCCGTCCCACGGATTTCCTCTCCTTCGCGGTGATCTTCGTGATCGGCTATGCCG
>NZ_SZNL01000020.1:0-36454 GCF_005068605.1 Sulfitobacter sp. 15WGC
CTCAAAAATCCCATGTCGATCACTCCAAATCCCCCCAACCAAAACCGTCGGGGAAGTGTGTTCACATGGGTCAATTCTCAGTGACAATTTATGGGGCTACCGGGTCAGTTCTCAGTGACAATCAACATCGCGACGATTATCGCAGCCGGCTTCTTCAGCCTTGTATTCATCGGACTAGGCGGAGAAGAACGGGTGGCTAGTATCCTTGCCGAAATGCCAGGCGGCCCGAACGGTGCGCTTGTTTTCTGCATGATCGTGATCTTCGTTATGGGCTTCTTCCTTGATTTCGTAGAAATTTCGGTAATCGTGCTGCCGCTGATCACCCCATCGCTTATCCTGTTGGGGCATGATCCGATCTGGTTGGGTGTTTTGATTGCAATCAATCTTCAGACTTCCTTTCTAACACCGCCGTTCGGCTTCTCCTTGTTTTACCTACGTGGTTCGGCCCCGAAAGAGATTACTACGGGGCAAATTTATGCGGGGGTAATGCCTTTCATCTGCCTTCAGATCGTAGGTTTATCTCTGATCTGGTTGTTGCCATTCCTCGCGACATGGCTGCCCGCGGTCCTGTTCTAAAGGAGGGCGGAGTGGGGATAGGGGCATGAGTGCGCCTCTATGGGCCATTCCCCCGTAGTCGGCCTTTTCAAATATGACTAGCGGCAATTGCGGGGCTGCATAGCACGCGAGTATGGCGGCTCCTTTGGATGATGTTTAGGAAGGCGTGATGAAGCCGAGGCCGATCGATGATGGCTACACCGCTCGTTAGTAGGGGGGCTCTACGTTAAGACGAACGGCTTTTATCCCAGCAATAATCGCCTGAAAGCCATAATCTGTGGCCGAAGAGCCATGCCGGGTCAAGCTGCTATCCCGCCTGTCGCCCAGACCGATCGCGCCGGGCACGCAGCATATCGAGGCTCCGGTTCAGTTCGGGGTTGGTCATATCGCGGGCGATGACGACGATGCGGGACTGCTGGTCGTCCTTTGGCCAGTCGCGCAGGGGGACGGGCGGATCGAAAAGATGCTGCACGCCGTGAAAGACAAAGGGCGTGGGGACGTCTTCCAGATGCACAATGCCTTTGACCCGCAAAAGATCGGACCCGCGCAGCCTGACCAGCGTGTCGAGCCAAAGGTCGAAAACCTCGGCCGGGATCGGTGCGTCTAGAACGATAGAGGCCGACCCGATCCGCGCATCATGTTGGTGGGTTTGCATCATGGGGGCGGATGCCGTGGGCGCGGCGAAGCCCGAGAGGTTGTCGAACGGATCCGCCGCTTGGACGGGCGTGAGCCATTCCATAACGTTGCTCGCATCAACCGCCCGCCGCATACCGCTAAGCCCCCAGAGCGATGCGACCGGGATAAGCCCGCGTTCGGCCTTGATGATGCGCGCCGTTTGATTGAGGTCGCGCAGCCTGCCTTCAAAGGCGGCAAGCGCTTGCTGGGTCACCAAGTCGGATTTGCTGAGCACCAGCAACTCGGCCATCGCCACCTGCGAGACGGCTTCGAACTGGTGATCCAGCGTGTCCGGCCCATTCGCGGCATCGACGACCGTCACCACCCCGTCCACGCGGAATTTGCGGGCCAGATAGGGATCGGCCAAGAAGGTCTGGAGAATGGGGCCGGGATCGGCCAACCCCGTCGTCTCGATCACAACGCGGTCGAATTGTACGCGCCACGTTTGCTTACGGCGCTTGAGGTCTTGCAGCGTTCGCGACAGATCCCCCCTGATCGAGCAGCACAGACAGCCCGATTGCATGAGAATGACCTCTTCGTCGGCGGTTTCGATCAGATCGTGGTCAAGCCCGGCCTCACCGAACTCATTCACGACGACTGCGATTTTGGGGGCCTCCTCGCTTGCGACGATGTGATTGAGCAGTGTGGTTTTCCCCGCGCCGAGGAAGCCGGTCAGCAGGGTGACGGGAATACGTTTGTCGGTGGCGGGCATGGTTTGCGGGCTTTGCTATGGATAATCTCGGTAACGTTATAACATCACAATATGTGGTGCAACCCGTAGGCCGATGCCCCGCGCGTGCCAAATCCATGCGCTCAGCGCCCAAATTTTGGCAGGTCCACCTCAAACCGCCCAATCGAAGGGCGTTGTTGCTGCGCCGCAGAAAGCGACCTTGGGTTAGGGCTTGTTGCAACGCGCCCTGAAATTGAGGCTGCAGGGGCCTCGCTATGGGGCGGCGCCAAAGGAGTTGTCCGGCAAGGGGGGCATCCGCGCGCGATAACAATAAACGCTGTGTGGAAGAGGCATCATCGCGTCTTTGCTCTTCCGCACACCAAACGGGGATACCGTCATGAAATTTTCCACCAAACGCACAGTCACGGCGACCGCTGCCCTTCTGCTCGCAGGATCAGCCGCCGCTGCGGCCTGCGACGATCCGATCAAGGTTGGCGTGCTGCACTCCCTCTCGGGGACGATGGCCATTTCCGAGACGACGTTGAAAGACACGATGGAGCTTTTGATCGCGCAGCAGAACGCCGCGGGCGGCTTGCTGGGATGTGAGATCGAAGCGGTCGTCGTTGACCCGGCTTCCGATTGGCCGCTGTTCGCCGAAAAGGCGCGTGAGCTTCTTACCGTCTCGGGGGTGGATGTTATCTTTGGCTCTTGGACCTCGGTCTCGCGCAAATCCGCGCTGCCCGTTCTGGAAGAGCTGAACGGCCTGATGTTCTACCCGGTCCAGTATGAGGGCGAGGAAAGCTCGCGCAATGTGTTCTACACCGGTGCGGCCCCGAACCAGCAGGCGATTCCGGCCACCGATTATTTCCTTGAGGAACTGGGCGTCGAGAAATTCGCGCTGCTGGGCACTGACTATGTCTATCCCAGAACCACCAACAACATTCTTGAGCAATATCTGCTGGATAAGGGCATTCCCGAAGAGAACATCTTCGTCAACTATACGCCTTTCGGCCATTCTGACTGGTCCACGATCGTGTCGGATGTGGTCGAACTGGGCGCTGATGGCTCGCAGGTGGGCGTGATCTCAACCATCAATGGCGATGCGAATATCGGCTTTTACAAAGAACTGGCCGCGGCGGGCATCTCTGCCGATGACATTCCGGTCGTCGCCTTCTCGGTCGGGGAGGAAGAGCTTTCGGGCCTCGATACCGCTGACCTCGTGGGGCACCTCGCGGCGTGGAACTATTTCCAATCGGCTGAATCCGAGCAGAATGACGAATGGGTCGCCGCGTGGAAAGAGGCGATGGGCGAAGACCGGGTGACCAATGACCCGATGGAGGCGCATTACATCGGTTTCAACATGTGGGTGAACGCGGTCACCGAAGCAGGCACCACGGATGTGGATGCGGTGCGTGCGGCGATGTATGGGCAGGAATTCCCGAACCTCACCGGCGGGACAGCTGTCATGCTGCCCAATCACCACCTCGCCAAGCCTGTATTGATCGGTGAAATTACCGAAGACGGCCAATTCGACATCATCAGCCAGACCGAAGAAGTGCCGGGCGATGCATGGACGGATTTCCTGCCTGAATCGGCGGTTCTGGTCTCCGATTGGAAAGACCTCGAATGCGGCATGTACAACAAAGAGACCGAGACCTGCGTTCAGTTGACTTCGAACTACTGAACCCAAGCGCCGGGCGCGTCCTCAGCCGTGCCCGGCATCCGTTTTGACCACTCCCTCTCCGAAAGCCCCATACCTCATGGTTCGAATGCTGCTCAGCCTGATATGCTTGCTGGCCTCTGTCGGTTTTGCATCCGCTCAGGACCTCCAGTCCCTTTTGCAGACCCACGAAGCAGAGGTGGTCAAACCCTCGCGTAAATCGGTCGGTGTCCTATTGGACGATCTGGTGGCCTCGGGCTTGCCGCAGGTGCCAGCCTTTCTGGAGCAATGGGCCGAGCGGAACGTCTGGCAAGACGATACCTCGGGCCTGTTCTACTTTGGGGACGAGGCGGATGATACACTCGCGCTGCGCGACATAGATACGGGCGAGGAGGCCACAGCGCCCTCGGATGGGTTCAGCCAATTGCGCCCCAATGGCGGCGTGCGGCGGGTCATCGGCACGGCCTTGGTGCAGTTTCAACTGTCCGATCCCGACCCTGCGCGCCGCCGCGCCGCGCTTGAAAGCATTGCACGCCGCAGCGATGCCAGCCAGCTTGGCCCGCTCGTGGCGTCACTCGACGGGGAGGATGACCCCGCCCTGCGCGCCCGGAAGGAGCAATTGGCCAATTTCCTGACCGCGCGCTTTGGGCAGGCGGCTGATGAGCGCATCCGCGCGATTGAAAGCCTGTCCTCCGACACCTCACTCGAAGCGCGGGCGGTGCTGAGCCAGATCCTTTCGGTCAAGACCGGTGTGGCCGAACAGCAGCCCGAGGGGAACATCGCCCGCATTCTTGATCCCACGGCAGCACCCTCGGCAAGCTATGAGACGCTGGTGGAGGCGGGCCTCGCCCCTGCGATCGTGCCACAAGGCGAGATACGCGCGGCGCTGGAAGCCAATATCGTTGATGGGCGCGTGGGCGGCGTTCCTCTGGCGCAGTTGGATGACCCGGCGCGGCGTGTAGATGCCTATCGCGCGCTTGCCGAGGCAGGCAGCGTGCCGCCTCTTGTGACGCAGGATGATATTGATACCGCTTTGCAGAACGCGGTCTTTTATGAACGCTACGCAGAGGAGGACGCCGCGATCACCGACGCGGCCCGCGCCACGCTCGACGCGGTCGAAACGCGGGTCGGCTGGGCGCAGACGTTGGATTTGACACTCGACGGTCTTTCGCTGGCCTCGATCTATTTCCTCGCCGCGATTGGGCTTGCGATCACCTTTGGGCAGATGGGGGTCATCAACATGGCCCATGGCGAGTTTATCATGATGGGCGCCTATACCGGCTATGTGGTGCAGCTCATCGTTCCCGATTACACGGTGTCGCTTCTGATCGCGCTGCCGCTGGCCTTTGCCGTCACCTTTGGCGCGGGCGTCGCGATGGAGCGGCTGGTGATCCGCCATCTCTACCATCGCCCGCTTGAGACCCTTTTGGCGACCTTCGGCATCTCAATCGCCCTCCAGCAGATCGCCAAGAACATCTTTGGCACGCAGGCCCGCCCGCTGACATCGCCCGAATGGCTGCGCGGGGCGCTGGTGATCTCGGATGTGGTTCAGATCAGTTTCATCCGCATCGCCATATTCGTGCTCGCGCTAATCTTTCTGTTCCTGCTGCTGTATATCCTCAAGCGCACGCGCCTTGGCTTGGAGGTGCGCGCGGTGACGCAGAACCCCGGCATGGCGGCCTCGATGGGGATCAACCCGGATCGCATCAACATGATGACCTTCGGGCTGGGCTCCGGCATCGCCGGGGTCGCGGGCGTCGGCATCGGGCTTTATGCGCAGGTCACCTCTGAAATGGGCACGAATTACATCGTGCAAAGCTTCATGACCGTCGTGGTGGGCGGTGTCGGGTCGGTCTTCGGCACGCTGGCGGGCGCCGGTCTGATCGGTTTCCTGCAAAAGGGGATCGAGTGGTTGAACCCTTCCAACACGCTGGCGGCCCAGACCTATATGATCCTTTTCATCATCCTGTTCATTCAATTCCGGCCCAAGGGCATTGTCGCCCCCAAAGGCCGGGCAGCGGCGGATTGAGCCATGACCCAGACGCACAGCCAACGCAGTTCCTTCATCGGGCGCAATCCTTCGGTTCTCTACTTCCTCGCCGCGCTGGGCCTGTTCACGGCCCTTGTCACGGTGATGTCCGAAGCGGTCGGCACCGGGCTTGTCTCGACCTCTTTCGTCAAGACCTTGGGCAAGACCCTTTGCCTGTGCCTTGTGGCCATCGCGATGGATGTGGTCTGGGGATATTGCGGCATCCTCAGCCTTGGGCATTTCGCCTTTTTCGGGATCGGGGGCTACGCTATCGGGATGTGGCTCATGTATGCGCGCACCGAGATCATCGTGGCCGACAGCCTCGCCGGTCAGACCATCCCGCCCACGCCGCAGGAGATATCGGACGCGATCGGAAACCAGATTTTCGGGGTTGTCGGCTCATCCGACTTTCCGCTGATCTGGGCCTTTGCGGACAGCCTGTGGATTCAATTGGCCTTCGTCGTGCTGATCTCCGGCGCGCTGGCGCTGGTCTTTGGCTGGCTTGCGTTCCGCAGCCGCGTCAATGGGGTCTACCTGTCGATCCTAACCCAAGCCATGACGCTGGCGCTGGCGCTTTACCTCTTCCAGAACGACAGCGGGCTGCGGGGCAACAACGGCTTGTCGGGCCTGCAAAACATCCCCGGTTTCGCCGATAGCGGGCAAGACGTGGTCTCAATCGTCTTTTTCCTCGGCTCCGCCGTGGCGCTCGCATTGGGCTATCTGTTCTTCGCTTGGATCACCGACAGCAAGCTGGGCAATATCATCCAAGCCGTCCGCGACGATGAATCGCGCGTCCGTTTCCTTGGCTATCATGTGGAAAGCTATAAGCTCTTCGTCTTTACCATCACCGCCATCGTCGCAGGCATCGCGGGCGCGCTCTATTACCCGCAGGCGGGCATTATCAACCCGGCTGAGATCGCGCCCATCGCCTCAATCTATCTGGCGGTCTGGGTCGCCATTGGCGGGCGAGGGCGGCTTTACGGGGCGGTCATCGGGGCGGCGGTGGTCTCGCTCCTGTCCAGTTGGTTCACGGGGGGCGGCGCGCCCAGCATCGATCTGGGGGTCTATACGATCCATTGGGTCGACTGGTGGCTGGTGCTGCTTGGTCTCAGCTTTGTACTTATCACGCTGTTTGCGCCCAAGGGCATCGGCGGCCTCTTTGACAAACTGGTGCGCAAGTCATGACTTCTCTTTTGGAAATGTCCGGAATTTCGAAATCCTTTGACGGGTTTCAGGCGATCAAGAACCTCAGCCTCCAGATCGGGGAGCCGGAGTTGCGGGCCGTCATTGGCCCCAATGGGGCGGGCAAAACAACTTTCATGGATATCATCACCGGCAAGACGAAGCCGGATGAGGGCTATATTCGTTTCGGCGAAGACAGCCGCTCGCTCATTGGTCTGTCGGAAAGCCAGATCGCCATGCTGGGGATCGGGCGCAAGTTTCAAAAGCCCACGGTTTTCGAGGCGCAAAGCGTGCGCGAAAACCTTGCCATGGCGCTCAAGAACCCGCGGGGCACCTTCTCGGTCCTGTTCTATCGCAAGAGTGCAGAGGGGGCCGCGCGGCTTGAACAGATCGCCGATGAGATCAACCTCACCGCCCATCTCTCCCGCCCTGCCGGAGAGTTGAGCCATGGGCAAAAACAATGGCTGGAGATCGGGATGCTGCTTGCGCAATCGCCGCGCCTGCTGCTGGTGGATGAACCCGCCGCAGGCATGACCGCGCATGAGCGCGAGCACACCACCGACATCCTGAGAAAGGCGGCCGAGACTCGCGCCGTTATCGTGGTGGAGCATGATATGGAGTTCGTGCGGCGGCTGAACTGCAAGGTGACCGTATTGCACGAAGGATCGGTGCTGGCCGAAGGGTCACTGGATCATGTGACCAACAATCAGACTGTAATTGACGTTTATTTGGGGCGCAGCGATGCTGGAGATTGAGAACCTGAGCCTGAAATACGGGCAATCCCAGATCCTCCATGACATCACCTTGAACGCGCCCGTGGGGCAGGTGACTTGCGTGACCGGCACGAATGGGGTCGGCAAGACGAGCCTGCTGAAAGCCATCGCCGGGCGGCACCCTTTCTCAGACGGGAGGATCAGGCTTGATGGCGTGGAATTGCAACCGGGGCGTGCGGCGCTCTCGGCCAAGGCGGGCGTCGGATATGTGCCTCAGGGGCGTGAGATTTTTCCGCTGATGACCGTGCAAGAGAACCTTGAGACGGGCTTTGCCTGCCTGCCCAAGTCCGAGCGTAGGATCCCGGATGAGATTTTCGATCTTTTCCCCGTCCTCGCTGAAATGAAGACCCGGCGCGGGGGGGACCTTTCGGGCGGGCAACAACAGCAGCTTTCCATTGCCCGCGCGCTCATCGCGCGGCCCAGCGTGCTGCTGTTGGATGAACCCACCGAGGGGATTCAGCCCAATATCATCCAGATGATTGGCCGCACCATCCGGCTTCTGCGCGATCGGGGGGAGTTGGCCATCGTGCTGGTCGAGCAGAACTTTGATTTTGCCTATAACAACGCGGATCATTTCCACGTCATGCAGCGCGGCCAGATCACCCAATCGATCCCAAAGGCAGAAGCGAAAAGAGAGCAGCTTTTGGATGCACTTGCGCTCTAGCTGACCTCTCAAAGCGGGATCGCGCAGGACTCCGGCTGGGGGGCTAGGCGCGGAAACCTCCTATTATTGTAGGGGCGCGTGGCAGCAAAGTCTTGACTTCCCGACCGTCAAACGGTGTACCTGCGCGAAACCTGAAATAGCCCTAGGAAGGGACCATCATGCACGCCTATCGCAGCCATACCTGTGCCGATCTGAGCCTTGAGAACAAGGGTGACAATGTGCGCCTGTCCGGCTGGGTGCACCGGGTGCGGGATCACGGCGGTGTGCTCTTTCTGGACCTGCGCGACCATTACGGCATCACGCAGGTGATCTGCGACCCCGACAGCCCGGCCTTCGCCGAGATGGAGAAGGTCCGCGCGGAGTGGTGTGTGCGCATCGACGGCACCGTCAAGGCGCGCGACGAGAGCCTTGTGAACCCCAAGCTGCCCACGGGCGAGATCGAAGTCTACGCGCGCGACATCGAAATCTTGGGTTCTGCCGCGGAACTGCCGCTTCAGGTCTTTGGCGATCAGGAATACCCCGAGGAGACACGTCTGCGCTATCGCTACCTCGACCTGCGCCGGGAGAAGATGCAAAAGAACATGGCGCTGCGCTCTGACGTGGTGGCCTCGATCCGCAAGCGCATGTGGGATCAGAACTTCCGCGAGTTCCAGACGCCGATCATCACCGCTTCCTCCCCCGAGGGCGCGCGCGACTTCCTCGTGCCGTCGCGTCTGCATCCGGGCAAGTTCTACGCCCTGCCGCAGGCGCCGCAGCAGTTCAAACAGCTGCTCATGGTCTCGGGCTTTGACAAATACTTCCAGATCGCGCCCTGCTTCCGCGACGAGGACCCGCGCGCCGACCGCTCGCCCACCGATTTCTACCAGCTCGACATGGAGATGTCCTTTGTCACGCAGCAGGACGTCTTCGACACGATCCAGCCGGTGATCGCAGGCATCTTCGAAGAGTTCGGCGGCGGCAAGAAGGTCGACGAGACTTGGGAGCAGATTTCCTACAAGGACGCCGCGCTTTGGTATGGCTCCGACAAGCCCGACCTGCGCAACCCGATCAAGATGCAGGTGGTGAGCGAGCACTTCCGCGATTCCGGCTTCGCGATCTTTGCCAAACTGCTTGAGCAGGAAGGCACCGAAATCCGCGCCATTCCCGCGCCCACAGGCGGCAGCCGCAAGTTCTGCGATCGCATGAACGCCTTCGCGCAGAAGGAAGGTCTGCCCGGCATGGGCTATATCTTCTGGCGCGATCAGGGCAGCGGCATGGAAGCGGCAGGCCCGTTGGCCAAGAACATCGGGCCTGAGCGCACCGAAGCGATCCGCCAGCAATTGGGTCTGGGTGTCGGCGACGCGGCCTTCTTCCTCGGCGGCAAGCCGAAGAGCTTTGAGGCCGTCGCGGGCCGCGCGCGTAACGTCATCGGCGAGGAGTTGAACCTCACCGACAAGGAGCGTTTCGCCTTTGCATGGATCGTGGATTTCCCGATCTACGAGCGCGACGAAGAGACCGGCAAGATCGACTTCGAACACAACCCCTTCTCCATGCCCCAAGGCGGGATGGAAGCGCTGGAGGGCGATCCGCTCAAGGTGCTGGGCTATCAATATGACCTCGCCTGCAACGGCTACGAGCTGGTTTCGGGCGCGATCCGGAACCACAAGCCGGAGATCATGTTCAAAGCCTTTGAGATCGCGGGCTACGGCGAAGACGAGGTGCGCAAGCGCTTTGGCGGCATGGTCAACGCCTTCCAATACGGCGCGCCGCCCCACGGTGGCTGTGCCGCGGGCATCGACCGTATCGTCATGCTGCTGGCCGAAGAGCAAAACATCCGCGAAGTCATCCTCTTCCCGATGAACCAGCGCGCCGAAGACCTGATGATGAACGCCCCTTCCGAGCCCAGCAGCGATCAGCTGATGGAACTGGGGCTGCGGGTCATCCCGCAGGAGTGATCCTGTCTGACTGAAATCTCGCCCCCGGCTCAGTCGGGGGTGATATTGCCCGGTAGGATGCCCAGCACCAGAACCGGGCAGCCGCCGCTACGCCCGGCGGCGATGCGGCTGATCAGCTTGTGGGTGCCGGTGGTGCTGGCCCCGAATTTCGCGCTGACGGTCTTGTCGGTCTCATTGCCGAATTTGTCCAAGCAATTGCCGAGCGATTTGAAAAAATCGTTCGACAGTTCGCGCGTGACAATGACGCCCACGTCGATCACCCCCGCTTCGAAGAAGCTGCGAAAGGCGTAAAGGTCGCGGTCATAGGTCTGGTCCTTGCTGTTCCACTCATAGTCGAACGCCACCCGGCCGCGCCAGAAATCGACCATATGGTTGTGGATGAAGTCTTCGCGGATGATGCGGTCAACCTCGGGCGCGCTGTCGCCTTTGCCGGCGGTGAGTTGCACCAGCAGGTCGGCCTTGATGCGCACCTCTTCGTGGAAATTCTCGGCTGCGGCATATTGCGCGAAACGGGTGGTGGCCGACATGCGGTTGCCCCCCGGCGCGCGGATTTCATCGCGGCTGATGGTGAATTGGCGCAGCACGCGGATGATCGCGGCCAATTCCTCGGGCGCGCGTTGTTGCAGCACGGCGGCGGCGCTGCGGTAGCTGGTGACGGAATAGCGGTCGCGCAGATCGGCGGGCAGCAGATCTTCGACGAGCCTGTCGTCGTCGAAAACCGCGTCGTCGATGCGCCGCGCCAGATTACTCAGCCGCGACACTGGAATTGTAGCTGTAGGTCTTCCAATCGGGCTTGTAATCCGCCTCGGCCTGATTGCCCCAAACGGTCCAACCCTCGCGCACGCCGCGCCCGAAGAGTTCGAGGTAGGGGCCCCAAGAGCAGCTTTCGATCAGGTCATATTGCTCATCCGGCTTGCGCGAATGCTCGCGCTTGCGGGTTTGCAGCATGTTCACCTGCCGCCGCCCGGCGTCGAGCGTGCGCACGTTCTTACCACGCACGCCGAACAGCAAAATCTCGGTCACATTGCGGAAGTAAAAACCCACGCCGCGCCCATCACTGCCGCCATCCTTGCGGATTTTGTGCCAGATGATGTTGGATTTATACTCAAACCCCCAAGCCTTGAGCACCTGCAACCCTTCGGGCAGCAGCGCATTTGGCACCCACATGTAGCAATGCGCGCGGTCTTCGAGGTGATCGGCCACGGGCAGGGCGCAGATATCCTCAACCGTCATCGTGGGATAACGGGCCAAGCGCTTATGCTCGGGCGCGACCTTTCCGGTGCGGTTGGTAAAGCGCCACGGCGGGTCCGCCATGACGCATCCAAACCGGTCTTTCCCCAGAAAGTCGCGTAGGTCTTGTGATGGATTATCGCTCATATCCAATATATTGCGTTCCCTCGGGCTTTCTTGCAACCGCAACCTGCCCGGCGGGGCTGGATATCCACAAGAACGTTAAGGGAACACATTTAGCAGGGAAGAGCGGTTTGGGTCAATCCTCAAGGCTGTCTTCGCGCTTTTCCTCGATGAGTTTGGCTTCCTTTTCCTTACGCTTCAGGAACTTGTCGCCGAAGGCGTCGTTCTGTTCCTCGCCGATAACCTTCTTGGCACGGGTGAAAAGCTCGTCTTCTTCCTCATCCATGTGATGCTCGTAATCATGCTTGAGCTGCTTGAAACGAGTCAGCCAAGCCGAAGAGGACATATCGGTTTCGCGCAATTCCTCCATGATGTCGTCAAGCTGTTGGTGCTCATGCACCGAATGGCGGGCGTGATCTTGGCCCCATGTTTCGGACATCAGCGTGGAATAAAAGGTCTCTTCCTCGGCGGCGGCGTGGGATTTCACGTCATGGTAAAAGCGATCCCAAGCTTTGCGGCGCTCGGCGCTGTCGCCTTCGGTGTCGGCAATGGTGTTCAGCAGGGCGCGGTGTTCATCATGATCTTCTTTGATCGCGTCATAGATGGAGGGCATGGGGAAATCCTTTGGTGTTACCTGTGGCTAACGCCGCAGCCACCGGCAGGTTCCCGCCTTAGAAGACCGTTCCCTGCGCCGCTTGGCTGGCAACCTCTTGGAACAGCCCGCCGGTTTGCGCGTGAAATGCGGCCAAGGCGACGACGACCAGCCCAAGCGCATTCGCGCCCACAACGATCCAGTCGACCGGCTTTGCGGGTGTCGCGCTGTCCTTTCTGTGCTGCTGGCTCATCTCACCCTCCCGGGTCTTTGCGGTTGCGACGATGCTGAAGGCTGATTGTGGCATCAATGTGTAGCTTGGAGGCCAAGACTGGGGTCTGATGCGATTATTTCAAGTTTATTCAGCTTGGCGGCTCGAAAACGCCGGTGCATAACTTTTCCATGAACAGTAAATCTGACCCGCGCCCCGTTGGCCCCCTTGTTGAGAATTGGTCCGAGCCGCCGCGCCCGGGGGGAGAGGTGCTCACCGGGCAGCATGTGGTGTTGGAACCGCTTTCGGCCGAGAAACACGCGGCGCTGCTTTACCCCGCCTATCTGGGGGAGGATCACGTTTGGGATTATCTGCCCTACGGGCCATTCTCTTCGGCGGCGCAGTACCACCGTTGGGTGCGCGACACTGCGGGAAAGGCCGATCCCTATTTCATGGCGGTGAAAGACCGCGCGCGGGACCAATGGCTGGGCGTGGCGAGTTTCCTGCGGATCAAGCCCGAGGCGGGCAGCATCGAAGTGGGCCATATCAACTTCAGCCCCGCGCTTCAGCGCACCCCGGCAGCGACCGAGGCGATATTCCTGATGATGCAATGGGCCTTCGAGGCGGGCTATCGCAGATTCGAGTGGAAGTGCGACGCGCTCAACCGTCCGTCGCGCCGCGCGGCGCAGCGTCTGGGGCTGAGTTATGAGGGCGTCTTTCGGCAGGCGACCATCGTCAAAGGGCGCAATCGCGACACGGCTTGGTTCGCCGCGATCGACACGGAATGGCCCGCGCTGAAAGAGGCGTTCGAGGTTTGGCTTGCCCCCGGCAATTTCGACGAGCAGGGGCAGCAGAAAGAGCGGCTTGGCGATCTGACCCGCCTTGTCCGGGTGGCCAGGGATCCGACGCTTTAACCCGTCAGGCTAGATCGCCAGCTTTTCGGCAAGGCGGTGCCGGATCATGCCGGTGATGGCTGCGGTCTCAGGCCCCGCGGGTTGGCCGAGGGCGCGTTTATGGGCCAAGGCGCGTGCGGCTTCTTCCAAACGTTGATCATTGGCCGAACGGGCCACCCCGCACAGGAATTGCGCGACGTAATCCAGCGTTTGATTGTCGGGCGCGTCCCCCAGCACGTCAGCGATATGGGCAATGTCATCTTGGAAACCGATCCGGTCGGGGGTGACATCCTCATCCGGCAGGATGCGCGGCCCCCGGGGGCGGCGGTCGTCGGACAGTGCGGCGAGGATGGCTTGCTGAAAGGAGGATAGCGAGGTGATCGGCTTGGACAGGAAGCCATCCACCCCCGCCGCGCGGGCGTCAGGCTCCATATGGCTGTCGCCCGAGATGGCGATGATCGCCTCGACCCGGGGTGTGCTTTGCATGAGTTCTGCAATCAGGTCCAACCCGCTGCCGTCAGGCAGGCCAAGGTCGACCAGCGCCACGCTGGGGCGGTAGACCTGCAAATGCCGCCGGGCCGAGCGCAGGCAGTCCGCCCGTCTGATCCGCGCGCCCGAGCGCAGGCAGAGCAGGCGCATCGCCTCACAGGCGAAACGGCTGTCTTCGACCACCAGAACGGTAAGGCCTAGCAGAGGCCGCTCCGCCGTGGGGGTGAGGGTCGGTCTTTCAAAGGGGTCGGTATCGTCCATCATCGCCTCCAACAACAAATGCTGCGCCATCGTTACGCCGCGTTGGCTAATGACGCGTTAACGTGACGCATTGTTGTTTACCGGGGCGGCGGGCATAAAGCTGGCAAATCACGAGGAGCATTCAGGATGATCGGACGTCTTAACCATGTGGCCATCGCGGTGCCGGATCTCGAAGCGGCGGCGGATCAGTATCGCCACGCGCTTGGGGCCAAGGTCGGCGCGCCGCAGGCCGAACCGGACCACGGGGTGACCGTGATCTTCATCGAACTGCCGAATACCAAGATCGAATTGCTGCATCCCTTGGGCGAAGACAGCCCAATTAACGGCTTTCTGGAAAAGAACCCGGCGGGTGGCATCCACCACATCTGCTATGAGGTCGAAGACATCCTCGCCGCGCGGGACCATCTGAAATCCACCGGCGCGCGTGTCTTGGGCTCGGGCGAGCCGAAGATCGGGGCGCATGGCAAGCCGGTATTGTTCCTACACCCCAAGGATTTCAACGGCGCGCTCGTCGAGCTTGAGGAGGTCTGATCATGGGGATCGTTTCGGGGCTCGTCCTCTTTGCCGTCATCTGGTCGATGACATTCCTGATCGCCCTGCCGATCCGGGTGCAAACCCAAGGCGACGCGGGCGAGGTGGTGCCGGGCACCCATGCGGGCGCGCCCGAGCAGCATCATCTGGGCCGTAAGGCGCTGTGGACCACGCTGGTCGCCGCGATCATCTGGGCGATCAGCGCGACGATCATCCTGTCGGGCTGGATCAGCGTGGCGGATATCGAAGGCTGGCTGCATCCGAATGCGGCACCAACGCATGGTACAGGTGGGTAAAGGTCGCCGCGCCTAGGATCGGGATCAGCAGGTTCAGCAGCGGCACCGAAAGCGGCACCGCCATCAGCACCCCGGCCATCCAGATCGTGCCCGCATGGCGGCGACGCAGGCGCTTGGTCTCGTCCCGCCCGTGGCGGCGCAGCGCGGCGAGGGTGAAATACTCCCGCCCCAGCAGAAACCCGTTCAGCCCCCAGAAGATGAACAGCGCCGCTGGGGCGAAGAGCAGATAAAGCACCAGCGCCAGCAGGTTCGCCCCCACCAGCACGCCCATGAAATTGACCGTGTCGCGGATGGCGTCGCCCATGCTGACTTGGTTCGCGGGGGGCAGATGGGGGTAGTGCACCTCTTCCACCGCATCGGCCACCTCATCGAGAAACATCGAGGTGATCGCCGAGGCCACGGGCACCATCAAAAAGACTGACAGCACCATGAGCAGGATCAGCGCGCTCCAGCTCAGCAAATCGTCGAGCCAGTTGACCTCGCCTAGCACGGGCAGCCAAGCGTCTTCGGGGGTGACCCAATCCACCAGATAGGCAAAGCCCGCCGTGGCCGCGATCAGCAGCGCCAGCGACAGGCCCACGCCCAAGAGCACCACCTTGCGAAAGCGCGCATCGCCCAATTGGCCAAGCGCCCGGGTGAATGACCTGAAGATCGCGCCTACAGCCATGTGGTGATCCCGTCGATGTCCGGGCGCGGACGCTCCGGCGGGGCGGTGGTTTCGGTGCCAATGTGAATGATGCCCGCGATGCGCTCATGCGGGGCGAGGGCCAAGCCCTCTTCCATGAAACCCCGGTCATGGGCGGGCCAACCGCTGAGCCAATTGGCGCCCCAGCCTGCGGCGAGGGCGGCATTCAGAAGCGCGAGGCAAACCGCCCCGGCGGAATAGGTCTGCTCCAGCGGCGGAATTTTGGAAGAGGGTTTTTGCACCTCGATCACCGCCACGGCGAGGTTGCCCTGATCGAACTGCCCGCGCCCTTTGGTGATGTCCTCGGCCCCAAGGCCAAGCGCCGCGCCGCGTGTCTCGACCACCTCTGCCAAACGCGCCATTGCGGCACGGTCGATGACCACGAAACGCCAGGGCTCCAACTTGCCATGATCCGGCGTGCGCGCGGCGGCGGTCAGAAGCGGGCGCAGGGCCTTGGCATCGGGCACCGGCAGGCCCAGTGTCTTGGCCGGGCGCGAGCGGCGGTTTTGCAAAAAGGCGAGGGCGGAAGGATCAGCTACGGGCATCGGGGTCTCTTACAGGTCCAGTTGCTGCGCCATATCGTCAATCGACTGGCGGAGGAAGGCATCAAAGGCGGGCGAGGGTTGGCGCGCATTCAGCGACCGCGCCATCGGGTCCGGCGCGTCAATCTCGCTGCCGCTCAGCGCGGCGATGGTGGCATGGCCGCAGAAGGGGACATAGGCCTCGGAATAGCCGCCCTCATGCACCAGCACCAGCTTGCCATCGCAAAGCCGCTCAGCGGTGCTGCGAATGCGTTTGGTCATCTCGGCAAAGGTTTCGGCGGTGGCCTGCATTCGCGCCAGCGGGTCGATGATCGCCGCGTCATAGCCGCAGGCGACGATGATCATGTCGGGGGCGAAAGCCTCGATCGCTGGGATCACCACGCGGTCCATCGCGTGGAGGTAGGCGGTATGGCCCGAGCCTGCGTGCATCGGTAGGTTGATGTTATAGCCTTCGCCCGCCCCGCGTCCGCGATCTTTCAGGCCGCCGGTGTCGATGGGGTAATTCCCCTCTTGGTGGAGCGAGATGGTCAGCACGTCATCGCGGTCATAATAGATCGCCTCGGTCCCATTGCCGTGATGCACGTCCCAATCCAGCACGACGACGCGCTTTGCCAGCCCCTTGGCCTGCGCGGCTTCGATGGCGATGGCGATATTGGCGAGAAGGCAGAAACCGTTGGGCAGGTCCGGCAGGCAGTGATGCCCCGGCGGGCGGCTGAGGGCATAGGCGTTCTGAAGCTCGCCCCGCGCCACGGCATCGACGGCGGCGATGGACAGCCCGGCAGAGAGCGCGGCCAGTTCATAGCCGCCACGGGCGAAGGGCACCGCATGGCCCAGCTCACCGCCCCCCGCATCCGAGAGGCGCTTGAAGTCATCAAGATAGGTTTCGGGATGCACCCGCGCCAAAGCCTCCCGGTTGGCGGGGGCGGCGCTGCGGGTGTCGAGTTCGGCGAAGAGCCCCGTCACCTCCATCAGGTTCTTCATCCGGCGCTTGGTCTCGGGGTTTTCCGGCAGGCCCCCGGCGGCGAGGGGCTGCACCAGCCCGCCCACCGGCGTGGTAAAGACGTAGTTGCCCCCTGCGTGCCAAAAGCAGCGTTCGTCCCAGAAAAAACCTGTGGTCATCTTGTGCTCCCCTTCATCCTTGCGGGGAAGGTGGCGCAGGGCGGCGGGATTGTCCATGGCGCGGGGGGCTCACGCGGGCGGTGGCGCGTGAGGTGGGTGCGGGATTTGGTATTTGAGAAAGGATGAAGGGGGGGAAGGGGGCGCTTTGGGTGGAAAGCGGGGGGCTTGGGGTGGCCCTAGCGCCTTTGGGGGGGCGCTAGGGTTTTTGGTGGTTAGCCGACCATGCCGACGATCTCATAGGTGCGTTTGAGGATCGGGGCGGTGATCTCGCGCGCCTGTTCCGCGCCGCGGGCGAGGATGCGGTCGATCTCGGCCGGGTCGGCCATCAGACGCTGCATTTCGGCGGTGATCGGGCCCATTCTGGAGACGGCCAGTTCCGCCAGCGCAGGCTTGAAGGTGCCGAATTGCTGGCCGCCGACCTCCGCCAGCACCTGATCGACGGTGCGGTCGCTGAGGGCGGCGTAGATGTTCACGAGGTTGCGCGCCTCGGGGCGGTCCTTCAGCCCCTCGGCCTCGGACGGGAGGGCGTCGGGGTCGGTCTTGGCCTTGCGGAACTTCTTGGCGATCGTGTCGGCATCGTCGGTCAGGTTGATGCGGCTCGCGGGCGAGGGGTCGGACTTTGACATCTTCTTGGACCCGTCGCGCAGAGACATGACGCGGGTGGCCGCGCCTTCGATCACCGGTTCGGTGAGCGGGAAGAAGTCGACGCCGTAGTCGTGGTTGAACTTCGCGGCGATGTCGCGGGTGAGCTCTAAGTGCTGTTTCTGGTCCTCGCCCACCGGCACATGGGTGGCGTGGTAGATCAGGATGTCGGCGGCCATCAGCGCGGGGTAGGCGAAAAGCCCCAGCGAGGCGGCTTCGGCGTTTTTGCCGGCCTTGTCCTTCCACTGGGTCATGCGGCCCATCCAGCCCATGCGCGCGACGCAGTTGAAGACCCAAGCCAGCTGCGCGTGCTCAGGCACTTGGCTTTGGTTGATTAGGATGGATTTTTCGGGGTCGATGCCCGAGGCGATGAATCCGGCGCAGAGCTCGCGGGTGCTTTTCTTCAGGTCCGCCGGGTCTTGCCAGACTGTGATCGCATGCAGGTCGACCATGCAGTAGATCGATTGTACGCCCTTTTCCTGCGCATTGGCAAAACGTTTCAGCGCGCCGAGGTAGTTGCCCAAATGCAGGTCGCCCGAGGGCTGAATGCCGGAAAACACGCGCGGGGTGAATTGGGTCTCGGACATCGGGAGGCACCTCTGGGCTGGAAAGTCTTGCGCGGCAGGCTTACTTCTGGCCGCGAACCCCGTCAAGGAGCGCCCATGCAAGACCCAGACCTCCAGCCCCCCGTGAACCCGCTGCCGCCCGCGGTTGTCATTTTGTTTCTGGCCATCGCCGGGGTCGAGGTGGTGCTCTCTTTGGCCGAGGCCGGGCTGGTGGGCGGCCCCGCTGCCGTAGGCTGGCGACTGGCGCTGGTGCGCGACTTTGGTTTTTCGGGGCTGATCTTTGATGCGATGATTGGCGCAGGCCAGTACCCGATCGAGCATATCTGGCGGGTGGTGACTTACCCCTTCATCCATTTGGGCTTTACCCATGCGATTTTCGCTGTGGTGCTGCTTTTGGCCTTGGGCAAGATGGTGGCCGAGGCGATGGGACAACTGGCGTTTTTGGCGATCTTTGTGCTGTCGGGGATCGGCGGGGCGCTGGTTTACGGGGCGCTGTTGAACGATCCGGTTTGGCTCGCCGGGGCCTATCCCAATGTTTACGGGCTGATCGGCGGCTATAGTTTCGTGATGTGGCGGCGGCTGCTGGGCTCGGGCGGGCCGCAGTATCAGGCCTTTACGCTGATCGCGCTGCTGATGGGGTTGCAGCTGTTCTGGGGCATCTTTTTCGAGACTGGTTTTCTCTGGGTGGCGGAACTGGCGGGGTTTATCTGTGGTTTCGGGCTGAGCTTTCTGGTCGCGCCCGGGGAATGGGCGCGACTGCGGGCGCGGTTGCAGCAGCGTTAACCGCGCCGCATCGCCGATTTGAACTCCGACAGGCGGAATGCGCCGATCAGCTGGCCGACACCGAAGTAGCTGACCGCAGCGATGATAAGCAGCAGCACCAGCGCCAGCCCGCGCCACCACGGTAGGCCCAGCATCGGTTGCAGTGCCGCATTGCCCAGCCAGAGCGCGCCCCCCATGGCGGCGGAGGCGATGAGGATGCGCCAGATGCGTTTGTGGAACCGCGCGTCGAATTTGACGGCGTCGCCAAAGCGCCGCGCGCCGATGGCGAGGCAGGCAAACATCGTCCAGCCTGCCAGCGTCGTGGCGACCGCCGGGGCGATCCAGCCGATGAAGGGGGCAAGGCCGATGGCGAGGGCCGCGTTCACCACCATGGCGATCACGGCGAAATGGAAGGGGCGGCGGGTGTCTTCGCGGGCGAAATAGACCGGTTGCAGGATTTTTTGCAGCACGAAGGAGGGCAGGCCGAGGCCGTAAACCATCACCGCCGTGGCAATCGCAGCGGTGTCATCGACGCCCGAGGCGCCGCGCTCGAATAGCACGGTGACCAGCGCGAAGGGGATCACGATCAGGGCGACCGAAGAGGGGATCGTCAGCGCCAGCGAAATCTCGGCGGCGCGGCTGAGCGCGGTTTGCGCGCCTGCGTCGTCTCCGGCCCGCAGGCGGCGCGACAGGTCGGGCAGCAGCACGATGCCCACGGCGATGCCCACCACGCCCAAGGGAAGTTGATAGAGGCGGTCGGCGGCGAAGAGCCATGAGACGGCCTTGTCATATTGGCTCGCCACCAATTGCCCGACCACGAGGTTGATCTGCATCACGCCCGAGGCCAGCGCGGCGGGCAGGGCGATGACGATCATCGCGCGCATGTCGGGGGTCCAACGCGGGCGGGAGGGGCGCAGCGGGAAACCCGCTTGGGCCGCGGCGCGCCATGTCAGCGCCAGCTGTGCCACACCTGCGACGGGGATCGACCAGATCAGCCAAAGCGCCACTTCGCCCCCGGTGAGCGCGGCAAAGGTCATGGCGGCGATGACGAAGATGTTCAGCAGCACCGGTGCTGCGGCGGCTACAGCAAAGCGCCCAGTGGCGTTGAGGATGCCCGAGAACAGCGCCGACAGTGACATGCAGAGGATATAGGGAAAGGCGATGCGGCCAAAGGCGACTGTCATGTCAAAGCGCGGGTCTCCGACGAAACCTTCGGCGGTCAGCCAGACCAGGCCGGGCATGAAGATCATGCCCAAAGCGGTCAGCGCCAGCACCACCAGCGACAAGCCGTTGAAGGCATCGCGGGCGAATGTCCCGGCGCCTTCCTCGCCCTCCAGCTTTTTGGCGAACATCGGCACGAAGGCCGCGTTGAACGCGCCCTCGGCAAAGAAGCGGCGGAACATATTGGGCAGGCGGAAGGCGGCGACGAAAGCGTCCATGACCGGGCCGGGGCCGATGAGTGACAGCAGCAGCACTTCGCGCAGGAAGCCGAGCACGCGGCTCAGCAGGGTCCAGACCCCGACAGTGAAAAAGCCGGACATAAGACGGATAGGTTTCATCGGAGGAGCCTTAAATTGCGCTGCGGTGATCCCTAGCGCGGGCGTTCACCCGGTGCAATCGCGGTGAGCGGGGCTGAATGGCCCCGCCCGCCGGTTTGGCAAACCGGCGCTTATCCCCCCGTGGGGTAGATGAACCCGTTGATGGGATAGGTGCTGCCAAAGGCGCCCGGCTGGCTTTCCAAGCGCACGGCGGACCAGTCGTTGTCGTCGGAGACGTCGATCACCGCCATTTTCAGTGAAACCTCGTTGCGCTTCCAATTGGCGTGATCCACCCGGATTTCGCGCGGTGAGACGATGTCGGAAACCACAGCGATATGGCCCATCGGCATGGAGCGGGTGGCGCTGAAGGCCATCACAGCACCGACGACGGGATCATCGCCGCGTGGGTAAAGCCCCTTGGCCTTGCCCCACCATGTCTCCGCATTGCCGCGAATCTGGATGCCGCTGACATTGCGGGCGAAGGGCACGCACCAAACGCGCTGGCCCTTGGCGCGCATGTCTTGGGCGGTTTGCACAGCCATGAAATGCCGCTGGGGATCGATGCCGCCGAAATCGTAGGACTGCGGGATATCAGGCGCTTTGGCGCAGGCTGCCGTGAGAAGAAGTGTGGCGCAAAGGGCCGTCAGGCCCCGGTTCGGCAGTGCGGCGCGTGTCACGCTCATATGTCCCTCATTCATGGAATCCCGTGCTTTTGCCGGGTTGAAAGGGATTTTCAGGATCCGAGGTCAAAAACAAAGCGCGAAAATAGCCGGTGGCGGTATTTTGCCGTTGGGGCAAGCCGAAGGAACCCTAGCCTTCGGCCCGCTCCACCCCTGCGGCAATCGCTTCGCGCAGGCGTTTCTCCAAGGTGCGCTGCTTGGCCTCGGTATAGTATTTCAGGCCGAACATATCCTTGACGTAGAAGGTATCGACCACCTGTTCGCCGTAGGTCGCGATCACCGCATTGGCGATATAGACATTGGAGGCCGCCAAGGTGCGCGTCAGATCATAGAGCAGACCGGGCCGGTCGCGGGTGTCGACCTCGATGATCGTGTAGATTTCCGAACCTTCGTTGTCGAAGGTGATATGCGTGGGCACCTTGAAGGCGCGTTCGCGTTTCTTGACCTTGTCGCGGGATTTCAGCGCATCGCGGGCGACGATCTCGCCGCGCAGGGTCTTGAGGATCATCTCGCGCAGCCGCGGCAGGCGGCTGGCCTCATAGGGTTGATCCTCGCTGTCCTGAATCCAGAAAGCGTCGGTGACGAAACCGTCCTTCGTGGTGTAGCTGCGCGCATCCACCACATTGGCGCCGACCAGCGCGAGCGCGCCGGCGAGCCGGGCGAAGATGCCGGGGTGATCGGCCATGACGAAACAGGCCCGCGTCGCACCGCGGTCTTCGTCGGGGTGCAGATCAATGCGGATATCGTCATTGCCGATGTCGCGCAGCAGTTCCGCAAAGGCGACATGGGCGGTGACATGCAGACCCTGCCAATAGGGCGGATAATGGCGGGCCGTCTCACGCTGCAGACGTTTGCGCGGCCAATCGGAGAGCGCGGCGCGCAGGGCTTTCTTGGCCTCCGCGCCCCGGTTTTCGCGGTTGAGGTCTTCGAGCCCGGTTTCCAGCGCCCGCTCGGTCTGGCGATAGAGCGCGCGGATCAGCACCGCTTTCCAATTGTTCCACGTATTCGGCCCGACGCCACGAATGTCGCAGATCGTCAGCACGCAAAGCAGGTCGAGCCGTTTGACCGTCTGCACCGCCTTGGCAAAATCGCGCACTGTGCGCGGATCGGCGATGTCGCGTTTCTGGGCCATGTCGGACATCAGCAGGTGATAGCGCACCAGCCATTCCACGGTATCGACCTCGTCGCGTTTCAGCCCCAACCGAGGGCCAATGCGCCGCGCCAGTTTCGCACCGATGATAGAATGATCCTCGGGCCGCCCCTTGCCGATGTCATGCAGCAGCAGCGCCACATAGAGCACCTTGCGGTTCACCCCGCGTTTCAGGATCGAGGAGGCGACGGGCAGTTCCTCTTCCAGCTCGCCCTTCTCGATCCGGGCGAGGTTGGCGATACATTGGATGGTGTGCTCGTCCACCGTGTAGGAATGATACATGTTGAACTGCATCATCGCGACGATCGGCTCGAACTCAGGGATGAAAGCGCCCAAGACGCCCAATTCGTTCATCCGCCGCAGTGAACGTTCGGGGTTGCCGTGTTTCAACAGCAGGTCGAGGAAGATGCGCCGGGCTTCGGGCGTGCGGCGCATATCATCGTCGATCAGCGCGAGGTTGGCCTTGATCAGCCGCATCGCATCGGGGTGGATCAACATCCCCGTGCGCAGTGCCTCTTCGAAGATGCGCAACAGGTTTAGCTTGTCTTGTAGAAACTCTTCGTCGTCCTTCACCGCGATGCGGTTGTGGACCACCTGAAACCCCTCGCGGATTTTCGGGCGGCGGCGGAAGATGCGTTCCAGCAGCGGTTCGGCCTTCATATGGGACGCTTCGAGCCCGCTGACGAAGATGCGCGTCAGATCCCCCACCGCGGTGGCATGGCGGAAATAGGCCTGCATGAAGATTTCGACGCCCCGCCGGCCCCCGATGTCCTGATAGCCCATGGCTTGGGCGACCTGCACCTGCATGTCGAAGGTCAGCTGTTCCGTCGCGCGCCCGGCAATCAGGTGAAGGTGCCCCCGCACGGCCCAGAGAAAGGCCTCGGCCTCCCGGAAGGTGTCGTATTCATCGGCGCGGAACACGCCGAGATCGACCAGATCCGCGACCCGGTCGACGTCATGGATGAATTTGGCGATCCAGAACAGCGAATGCAGATCGCGCAGCCCGCCTTTGCCTTCCTTGACGTTGGGTTCGACCATATAGCGCTCACCCTGTTTCAGGTGGCGATTGTCGCGCTCCTCCAGTTTCGCTTCGATGAAATCCTTTCCCGCGCCTGAGAAAAGTTCGTTCTTGAGCCGTTCGGAAAGCTCTTGCGCAAGGGTCACATCGCCGTCGATGAAGCGGTTTTCCAGCAGGGCGGTCTGAATGGTGAAATCATCCGCCCCCAGCCGCAGGCAGTCGTCGATGGTGCGGGTGGCGTGGCCGACCTTCAGCTTCAAATCCCACAGGATATAGAGCATCGATTCGATCACGCTCTCCGACCATGCGGTGGCCTTGTAGGGGATGAGGAACAGCAGATCGACATCGGAAAAAGGCGCCATCTCTCCCCGGCCATAGCCGCCCACGCCAATCATGGCGAGCCGTTCACCCTCGGTCGGGTTCGGGTTGGGGTGCAACACCTGCGTGGCGATCTGCAAGACGCAGCGCAGCAGTTGGTCGGTGAGATAGGTGTAGGAAGAGGTCATCGCCCGGGCATCGAAGGGCGATTCAGCAAAGCCCGCCGCAATGGCTTTGCGGCCCCCCTGCTGGGCTTCTTGGATCAGGGGGACGATCTCGGCCCTGAGGGCTGCGCCCTCCAGCGTGCTGTCGCGCTGGGCGAGAGCCTGCCAAATGGCCGTGTCGTCAAAGATTTGCTCGGGCGCGCAAATCAGGCGCGGGTGTCGATGCGCGCCTGATGTTGTTGTCGGTTTCGCGAGGTCCAATTCAGAAACCAGCCCCGCCAAAGCCGCGCGGTGCCGGGTCAAGCACGACGACGCGGTTGTCGCGGATCGTGGCCACGGCCAAGGCGCGTTCGTTGGTGCCATCGCGGCGCAGGCGGAAGATGCCGCTGGCGCCTTGGAAACCCGCCCCCTGGGTCAGCGCGGCCCCGGAAAGCGCGTTGGATTTGCCGCCCTTCACCAAGGAGCCGATCGCCGCGATCCCGTCAAAGGCCAGCCCGGCCAGCGGGTGCGGATCACTGCCATAGGCCGCGGTGTAGCGGTTCGAGAAGGCACCGCTCGCCGCCGTGTCGGGCAGGGCAAACCAGCCGCCCTGAACGCCGGGCAGTTCCAGTGTCTGGGCGGGGATGTCCCAACGGGTCAGGCCGACATACTGCGTGGTGGCCGATTGGATGCCAGCCTCGGGCAGAAGCTGCGCGAAAAGCGGCAAGGCGCTGGCCGAGGAGGTGGTGAGGAAGAGCGCATTGGCGCCGCTGCCTTCGATGGTTGCTTTGACGCGCGGCACGGCGGCCACGACCGACTCTTGGCTCAGCGCGTAATCGACGGTGCCTGCCAGCGTCGCGCCATTGGCGCTGATCGCTTGAACGATCGCGTCACGGCCCAGCTGTCCGGCAAGGTCCTGACCATGCAGCACGACCATTTTGTCCTTGCCGTTGCGTTTGGCAAAGCTCACCAACCGGTTGGCGGTATTGGCAAAAGTCGGCCCGAGCACGAAGACATTGCCGCCCGCGATGGTCGGGTTGTTCGAGAAGGAGATCACGTTAACCCCGGAGGAGGCCACGGCCACCCCAGCCGCATTGGCCGCTTCGCCGTAAACCGGGCCAAGGATGATCTTGGCCCCTTCATTCACCGCCTGCGCAGCGACGGATGCGGCTGTGCTGGCATTGCCCGCAGTGCCATAGACGCGCAGGTCGATCTGGACGCCATCTAGATCGCGCATCGCAAGGCGCGCAGCGTTTTCGAGGTTCTTGGCCAGCAACTCATCACTGGCCGTGCCGCCGCGCGGAACCAAGAGCGCCACGGGAACGGGGGCCGCAGGGTCGATGCGCGGGCCGCCGGAATTGGCGCCACCCGTGGCGACAGGCTGACAGGCCGCCAGCAGGACCGCGAAGAGCGGCAGCAAGAGCAGGTGCATCTTCTTGCGGATGGCGCGGAAACAGGCAATCATTTGTATTCACTCCCCGGTGGTGGCAAGACGACGATGGTCGCCGGAACATGGCCGCGATCATAGTGACTGCGAAAGGCGGGTCCAGCGTTGAAATTTGACAAGACAGAGCTAGCCCCGGGACTTTATTTCGTGGGCGTCCCCATCGGCACCGCACGCGATATCACGTTGCGCGCGCTCGACACGCTGGCCTCGGCGGATTTGCTGGCGGCAGAGGACACGCGCAGCCTGCGGCGGCTGATGGAAATTCATGGGGTGCCGCTTGATGGGCGCAAGGTGCTGGCGCTGCACGATCACAGCGGCACATCGGTGCAAGAGCGGCTGATCGCGGCCATCCGCGAGGGCAAATCAGTCGCCTATGCGTCGGAGGCGGGCATGCCGCTGATCGCCGATCCGGGGTTTGAATTAAGCCGCGCCGCAGCCGGAGCGGGCGTGATGCAGACCTGCGCGCCGGGGCCATCGGCCGTGCTGACCGCGCTGGCCTTGGGCGCCCTGCCGACGGATGCATTTTTCTTTGCGGGTTTCCTGCCCAACAGCAAATCGGCACGCATCGCGGCGCTGGAAAAGCTGCGCGACGTGCCGGGAACACTGGTTTTTTACGAATCGCCCAAACGGCTTGGCGCCATGCTGCGCGATGCGGCAACGGCACTGGGCGCGGGGCGCAAAGCGGCAATGTGCCGGGAGTTGACCAAGAAATTCGAAGAGATCCAGCGCGATACCCTCGAAAATCTCGCCGAGCTTTATCAAGCGAAGGCGCCAAAAGGCGAAGTGGTCGTGCTGATTGATCGCAGCCGTTCAGACTCTGTTAATCACCTTGACCTAGAAACAGATTTGCAACGGGCGCTTACAGAAATGTCGATGCGTGACGCTGTCGATTTGGTGGCGCAGGCCCATGGCCTGCCACGGCGGCAGGTCTATCAAGCGGCATTGGCGCTCGGCAAAGGTTAAAACATAGGTCGGAGCGATGAAAATGGCGCAGGGTGATACGGGGATACGAACTGCGACCAAACGCCAACGGGGGCGCATGGCCTATCACGCCGGGATCGCCGCCGAAAACCGCATCGCGCAGGACTATGAAAGGCGTGGTTTTGCCATCGCCCGCCGCCGTTGGCGGGGCCGCGCTGGTGAAATTGATTTGATCCTGCGCGATGGGGCTGCCTTGATCTTTGTCGAGGTGAAACAAAGCGGTAGTTTCGCGCGGGCCGCCGAAAGCCTTTCTGCCCGACAGATGCAGCGCATCTACCGCTCCGCCGAGGAATTTCTTGCCGGCGAACCTGCAGGAAGCCTGACCGAGGTGCGCTTTGACGTGGCGCTTGTCGATGGGCAGGGGGCCACCGAAATCATCGAAAACGCCTTTGGCCACGGCTGACCCATTGCGCATAGGCCCCTGCTGCGCCATCTAAGAAGCGATCCCAGAAGCCTGCACCGTCGGTCCGGGTCGGATCACGACAAAGGTAAGCAGCGGGGGACGCCGATGAAAATCGCCTTTCAAATGGACCCGATCGGGGACGTGAACATCAATGCCGACAGCAGCTTTCGGCTGGCCGAAGAGGCGCAGGCGCGGGGGCATGAGCTGTTCTTCTACACGCCCGACCATCTGGCGTACCAAGAGGGGCGGATCACCGCGCGGGGCTATGACTTTACCGTGCAGCGCGTGCAGGGCGATCATGCCCGGTTCGGAGAAGAGCGCGAGGTCGATCTGGCGGATTTCGACGTGGTCTGGCTGCGCCAAGACCCGCCTTTCGACATGCATTACATCACCTCGACCCACCTGCTGGACCGGCTGAAAGAAACCACCTTGGTGGTCAACGATCCCTTTTGGGTCCGCAATTACCCCGAAAAACTTCTGGTTCTCGACTTCCCCGATCTGACGCCGCCCACCACGATTGCACGCGACCTTTCGACCATCAAAGGCTTCAAGGCGAAGCATGGCGATGTAATCCTGAAACCGCTTTACGGCAACGGCGGTGCCGGAGTGTTCCGGTTGGACGCCAATGACCGCAACCTCACCTCCCTGCATGAATTGTTCACCGGCTTCTCGCGTGAGCCGCTCATCGTTCAGAAATTCCTGCCTGCCGTATCCAAGGGCGACAAGCGCGTCATCCTCGTGGAGGGGGAGCCGGTGGGCGCGATCAACCGCGTCCCGGCGGAGGGTGAGACGCGGTCGAACATGCATGTCGGCGGGCGGCCTGAGAAGGTCGGGCTGACCGAGCGTGATCTCGAGATCTGTGCGGCCATCGGGCCGTTGCTCAAGGAAAAGGGCCAAATCTTTGTCGGGATCGATGTGATCGGTGACTATCTGACCGAGATCAACGTGACCTCTCCCACCGGCATTCAAGAACTGGAACGGTTCGATGGCGAGAATATCGCCGGAAAAATCTGGGAGGCGATTGAGGCCAAGCGCGGGTGAGCCTGCGCCAGCATCTTCTGAACCGCTACCTGCGTCTGACAGAGAAACCTTTGCTGGCGCACGCAAACCCGCAGTTCCTGCGGGCCACGATGGAGGTGCAGGCGCGGCTCTTTTTCAAAGGGCCGCGCGAGGTGCATGCGGAATGGCGTGATCTGCCGGGGGCGGGATCGGCGCTTTGGCTTACGCCGCCGCAGGCCTCCCAAGGGCGTGTGATCCTCTACGTCCATGGCGGCGGGTTCGTGTTTGGCAGCCCGGAGACGCACCGGGCGATGGTCGCGCGCCTATCTCTGCTAACCGGCGCGCGGGCGGTGCTGCCGCGCTATGCGCGCGTGCCGGGAGCGGCCTTTCCGAAACCTGCGCAAGACATCCGCGCGGCGTGGGATGCGCTGTGTCAAATGGGCATCGCCGCGGGGGATATCGTGATTGGCGGCGATAGCGCGGGCGGCGCGCTGGTTTTCGACCTTTTGGCGCAGCTTTGCCGCGAGGGGGCGGCGCTGCCTGCCGGCGCCTTTGGGCTTTCCCCCTTGTTGGACCTGACGTTTTCCGGCCCAAGTTTCACTCAGAATGCCGAAAGCGACGTGTTGTTGCCCGCCGCCCGCGCGACGGAAATGGCGCGGCTCTATCTTCGGGGGCAGGATGCGGAGAGCCCTCGGGCGAGTCCCATTCTCGCGGATTTCAACGGCGCACCGCCCGTCTGGCTCACCGTAAGTGACAGCGAAATCCTGCGCGATGACAGCCGCCGATTGGCGGCCCGTCTGCGCGAAGCGGGCGTGTCGGCCAGTTTGCAGGAGCTCCATGACCTGCCGCATGTCTGGCCGCTGTTTCAGAACCACTTGCCCGAGGCGCGGCAGAGCCTTGCGGCCCTCGCCGATTGGATCAATGCCCTGCCGCCGGATCGGGCAGGCGAAAGCTGATCGCCTCGGCCATATGGGGGCGGCGGACCTCGGGTTCCCCCGCAAGATCGGCGATGGTGCGCGCGACACGCATGACCCGGTGATACCCGCGCGCCGACAGGGAAAACCGTTCTGCTGCGCGCAGGAGCAGCGCGCGCGCTTCGGCATCTGGGCTGACGACGGTTTCAAGCAAGTCACCCGCCGCATCGGCATTGGCCGAAATCCCGTCATGCGGCGCGTAGCGCGTGGATTGAAGCGCCCGCGCGGCGGCGACCCTTGCCGCGACCTCGGCCGAGGTCTCGCCATTGGCGGGCAGGTTGAGATCGCTGTAGCTGACGGGCGGCACGTCGACGCGCAGGTCGAACCGGTCCATCAGTGGGCCGGAGATACGCCCGAGATAGTCTTCCCCGCAGGCCGGGACACGGGCGCAGGCGCGGGCCGGGTCGGGCAGGTAGCCGCATTTGCAGGGGTTCGCCGCCGCGACGAGCATGAAGCGGCAAGGGTATTTCACATGGGCATTGGCCCGCGCGATCATGACCTCGCCAGTCTCGATCGGTTGGCGCAGGGTTTCGAGGACCGTGCGGTTGAACTCGGGGAATTCGTCCATGAACAGCACACCGTTATGGGCCAGAGATGCCTCCCCCGGTCGCGCTTGCCGACCGCCGCCGATGATCGCGGCCATAGAGGCCGTGTGATGCGGCTCGCGAAAGGGGCGGCTGCGGGAAATGCCGCCCTCATCCAGCAGCCCGGCGAGGGAGTGTATCATCGAGGTCTCCAGCGCTTCACCTGCCGTCAGCGGCGGTAGGATGCCGGGCAGTCGCGCGGCCAGCATGGATTTGCCCGACCCCGGCGTGCCGACCAGCATCAGGTGATGCCGCCCGGCCGCGGCGATCTCCAACGCGCGTTTGGCGCGTTCTTGGCCCTTAACCTCGCGCAGGTCGCGGCCCGCCAATGCGAGGGGCACCTCGCCCGGCTCGGCGGGGGCGATCGGTACTTGCCCAGTGTAGTGGCGCACCACGTCGCCCAGATTGGCGGCGGCGATGACCTGTGTCTTGCCCACCCATGCGGCCTCCGCCCCCGACCCCGCGGGGCAGAGCAGGCTGCGGTCCTCGGCGGCGGCGGCCATGGCGGCGGGCAGGGCGCCGACCACGGGCATCAGCGTCCCGTCGAGCGAAAGCTCTCCCAAGGCCACCACATTCTGGGTGATGTCATCCGGCAGGATATCGAGGGCCGAGAGCAGCGCCAGCGCGATGGGCAGGTCGAAATGGCTGCCTTCCTTAGGCAGGTCGGCGGGGGAGAGGTTGACGGTGATGCGTTTGGACGGCAGCGCGATGGCCAAGGCGCTGAGCGCCGTGCGCACCCGGTCGCGAGCTTCCGACACGGCCTTGTTCGCTAGCCCCACGATGGAAAAGCCCGGCAGCCCGGCGGTGACCGCGCATTGCACCTCGACGATACGCGCATCGACGCCTTGAAATGCGACCGTATAGGCCCGCGACACCATTGCCCCTGCTCCGTCTTGCTATGGTTAATCGGTAGGCAAGACGGGTTTAGGAATGGTTAACGGCACTGTGGGTCAGGGCGTATGATTGATCCCTTCGACCCGCCATTGGCCGTTGTCGTGGGACAGATGCGTGACCGAGAGGTTGTCGATCTTATGGGCCATCGCCTCCAGCGGGCCGCCGCCTTGGGCCTGCTGCACCTGCGTGAGGATGACGCCGAAATGGGCCACGGCGATCACATGGGCATTGGGGTGGGCCGCGTTGATCCGTGCCACCACCCGGTCGACGCGCGCCTTGGTCTGGTTCCAGCTTTCACCCTCGGGGGCCATGACATCGCCGGGGGTCTCCCAATAGGCGCGGCTGAGGTCCGGGTCACGCGCGGCGACTTCGGAGAAATGCAGCCCGTCCCAAGCGCCGAAATGCAACTCTCGCAGCTCATGCTCATGGGGCAGGCGGCGGCGGGAGGGCTGGGCCAGCGCATCCGCCGTATGCACAGCGCGGATCAGGTCCGAGGAGACGAGCAGCGACTCATTCGGCAGATGCAGGTTCAACCGCGCCAGTCGGGGCGCATCGGAAAGGTCCGCCGGGACATCGCGCCAGCCGACGAAGTTCTTCTCATGGGTCGGGCCGTGGCGCACCCAGTGCCAAATGGTCATGGCATCTCCCCTTTCAACAGTTGCGGCAGGCCGACGACGACCTGCACAACCGTTTCTGCCTCGGCGGCCAAGGCGGTGTTGAGCCGCCCCTGCGCCTCGCGGAATTGGCGCGCCATGGCGTTGTCGGGCACGATCCCTTGGCCGACCTCGTTCGAGACCACGACCCAATGTGCCGCACAGCCCCGCAGGGCCTGCAAAAGCTGCGCCTGCGCGGCCTCCAGATCGCTGCCTTCCATCAGGTGATTGCTCAGCCACATGGTCGCGCAATCGATCAGCACGATTTCGCCGGCGGGCAGTTTCGCCAGCGGTTCGGTCAGATCGAGCGGGCATTCGACGGTGCGCCACCCCGCATCGCGCCTTGCTTGATGCTTGTTCACGCGTTCTTGAACTTCGTCATCCCAGATGCGACCGGTGGCGAGGTAAGTCTTTGACATGCCGCTGGAATTTAGGAGGGCCTCTGCCCATTCCGACTTGCCCGAGGCCGCCCCGCCTAGGGCAAAGGTAGTTCTAGGCAACATCTTCTCACCAAATATTTGAACCAAATGGCATGTCTCTGCGTATCTCCACCAAAGGCCCATCACAAGGTGCGCCGCGCATTTCTCAAGGGGGATACCAAATGTCATTGCAGACCGCTCGCGAATTTTCACTCACCCGCACCGCAATGAAGGCCGAATTGCTCGATGCCGAGACGGAGTTGGAATTGGCCTATGCGTGGCGCGATCACCGGGATGAGGCCGCGTTGCACCGTTTGATCACCGCCTACATGCGTCTGGCGATTTCGATGGCGGGCAAGTTCAAGCGCTACGGCGCGCCGATGAACGACCTGATCCAAGAGGCCGGTCTGGGCCTGATGAAAGCCGCCGACAAATTCGACCCCGACCGCGGCGTGCGTTTCTCGACCTATGCGGTCTGGTGGATCAAGGCGAGCATTCAGGACCATGTGATGCGCAATTGGTCGATGGTGCGGACCGGGTCGACCTCCTCTCAGAAATCGCTGTTTTTCAACATGCGCCGCGTGCAAGCCCGGTTGGAGCGCGAGGCCACCGCCATGGGCGAGACGCTGGACAAGCACCAGCTGCGCCAGATGATCTCGACCGAGATTGGCGTGCCGCTGCATGATGTCGAGATGATGGAAGGCCGTCTGTCAGGCTCGGACTATTCGCTGAACGCCACGCAGAGCGCTGAGGATGAGGGCCGCGAGTGGATCGAAGCGCTGGCTGATGAGAGCGCCCAGGCGGCGGAGCGTGTTGAGGAAGAGCATGACACGGCGCAGCTGCGCAACTGGTTGCTGGCGGCAATGCAGGGCCTGTCCGAGCGCGAGCAATTCATCGTGCGCGAACGCAAGCTGCGGGATCCGGCGCGTACCTTGGAAAGCCTTGGCGATGAACTCAGCCTCAGCAAAGAGCGGGTCCGCCAGCTTGAGGCCGCAGCCTTTGGCAAGATGCGCAAATCGCTCGAGATGCAATCGCGTGAGGTCTTTGCCTTTCTGGCCTGACGCCGCATTGCGATGCCCGCCGGGGCTGGCAGATTGCGCCGCCCCGGATTAAGGTCTCCCTAATGCAAACGGGGGGCCTTTATGCTGTCGGGCAAACATATTCTGCTGATCATCGGCGGCGGCATTGCCGCCTATAAATCCCTCGATCTGATCCGGCGTCTGCGCGAGCGTGGGGCCAAGGTGACACCGGTTCTGACCCACGCGGGCGAAGAGTTTGTCACCCCGCTTTCCGTATCCGCCCTGACCGGTGTGAAGGTCTTTCGCGATCTTTTCGACCTCGGTGATGAGGCCGAGATGGGGCATATCCAGTTGAGCCGCGCGGCGGATCTACTTGTAGTTGCCCCCGCCACGGCAGACCTGATGGCCAAGATGGCGCAGGGGGCGGCGAATGATCTGGCATCGACCTTGCTTTTGGCCACCGATACGCCGGTGTTGCTGGCACCTGCGATGAACGTGCGGATGTGGCAGCACCCCGCGACGCAGCGCAACATCGCCACCCTGCGCGGCGATGGCATCGCCATGGTCGGGCCGAATGACGGTGATATGGCCTGCGGCGAATACGGGCCAGGGCGGATGGCCGAACCGCTTGAGATTGTCGCGGCAGTCGAGGCGCGGCTTGGGCAGGGGCCGCTTGCGGGCAAGCGCATCCTCGTCACCTCCGGCCCGACGCATGAGCCCATTGACCCCGTGCGCTATATCGCCAACCGCTCTTCCGGGGCGCAGGGCACAGCCATCGCGCGGGCGCTGGTGGATCTGGGGGCTGAGGTCGTCTTTGTAACCGGCCCCGCCGAAGTCGCCCCGCCCGAGGGCGTTGAGGTCGTGCCGGTGCAAACGGCGCAAGAGATGATGCAGGCGGTAGAGGCCGCGCTGCCCGCCGATGCCGCTGTCTTTGCCGCCGCGGTGGCCGATTGGCATGTGCAGGGGGCAGGGGACCGTAAGCTGAAGAAATCTAAAGACGGGCTGCCGAGCCTGTCTTTCGCAGAGAACCCCGACATCTTAAAAACCATCAGCCAGCGCGGCGAAGGCCGCCCCGCGCTCGTCGTAGGCTTCGCCGCCGAGACGAACGACGTGTTGGCCCATGCCACCGCGAAACGCGCGCGCAAGGGCTGTAACTGGATCGTCGCCAACGACGTCTCCCCCGCCACCGGCATCATGGGCGGGCGCGAGAATGCCGTGACACTGATCACCGAGGCCGGGGCCGAGGATTGGCCGCGCATGGGCAAAGATGCCGTGGCCGCCCGTCTGGCCGAACGTATCGCCGCAGCACTTGCCTGAGGGGGCGCTATGACCACGATCAACCTCTGCTGGGCCGAGGGCGCGGACCGCAGCCTGCCACTGCCCGCCTATGAAAGCGCCGGGGCGGCGGGGGCGGATCTGCGGGCCAATCTGCCCGGCGGCGCCGTCGTTCTGGCCCCCGGCGCGCGGGCGCTGATCTCCACCGGGTTGCAGATGGCGATCCCACAGGGGTTCGAGGTGCAGATCCGCCCGCGCTCGGGCCTCGCGCTGAAGCATGGGATCACCCTGATCAACAGCCCCGGCACCATCGACAGCGATTATCGCGGCGTGGTGGGGGTGATCATGGGCAATATGGGGGCGGAGGCCTTCACCGTCGAACATGGCATGCGCATCGCGCAGATGGTCGTGGCCCCGGTGGTGCAGACGGGCTTCGATCTGGCCGAGCGCCTTGATGAGACCCCGCGCGGCGCGGGCGGGTTCGGCTCGACGGGGGCGCAGTGATGCTGGCTGTTTTGATCATCGCGGCGGCGCTTTG
Source organism: Sulfitobacter sp. 15WGC (assembly GCF_005068605.1). Classification (NCBI taxonomy): domain Bacteria; kingdom Pseudomonadati; phylum Pseudomonadota; class Alphaproteobacteria; order Rhodobacterales; family Roseobacteraceae; genus Sulfitobacter; species Sulfitobacter sp. 15WGC. The sequence continues at coordinate 34,118 of NZ_SZNL01000020.1, forward strand.
GTTCGGCGGCGGCTTCCTCGGCCTGCCGCGCGGGCTGCGCGCGGGGCTGATTGGCCTGATGTATCTGGCGCTGGTCGCGCTGCATCTGCTGTTTCCGGCCACCCATCCGCTGCGCCTCGCCACCGGCGGCAGCGCCGCGCCTTGGCTGCTCTTGGGCGGTTTCGTCGTGCTGGTGTTGCTCTACCGGCAGGGGCTGGCGACCCTGCGCGCGCGCGCCACGCCGGACGCGCCGACTGAAGCCCCCACCTCGGGCCGTTTCTCGGAGAGTGAGCTGGACCGCTACGCCCGGCACATCGTTTTGCGCGAGGTCGGCGGCCCCGGGCAGAAGGCGCTGAAGAACGCGAAGGTGCTGGTGATCGGCGCGGGCGGCCTCGGCGCGCCGGTGCTGCAGTACCTCGCCGCGGCGGGCGTCGGCACCATCGGGGTGATCGACGATGACGCGGTCGAGAACGCGAACCTGCAACGGCAGGTGATCCACAAGGACGCCGCCATCGGCACGCCCAAGGTCTTCTCCGCGCAGGCCGAGATGCTGGCGCAGAACCCCCATGTCACCGTGCGCCCCTACCACCGCCGCCTGACCGACGAGATCGCCGAGGATCTGGTGGCCGACTATGACCTCGTGCTCGACGGGACCGACAATTTCGATACCCGCTACCGGGTGAACGCGGCCTGCGTCGCGACGGCCACGCCGCTCATCTCGGGGGCGCTCAGCCAATGGGAGGGGCAGCTCAGCGTCTTCGACCCCGCCCGCGGCGCGCCCTGTTATCGCTGCATTTTCCCCGAAGCGCCGGCGGCGGGGCTTGCGCCCTCCTGCGCCGAGGCCGGGGTGATCGGGCCGCTGCCCGGCGTGATCGGCACGATGATGGCGCTGGAGGCGGTAAAGCTCATCACCGGGGCGGGCAGCGTGCTGCGCGGCGAGATGATGATCTACGACGGGCTTTATGGCGAGACCCGCAAGATCGGGCTGAAACGGCGGAAGGGCTGCGAAACCTGCGGCGGGTGATTGCAAGTCACCCCTGCGCGCCCCATCTTGGGCGCAAAGGAGACCTGCATGACAAACCCGCTTCTGACCGAATGGAAGACCCCCTTCGGCATCGCCCCCTTTGACCGCATTTCCGACGATGATTTCGCCCCCGCTTTGGAGGAGGCGCTCACCGCCCACCGGGCCGAGATCGACGCTATTGCCGAGAACCCCGAAGCCCCCAGCTTCGCCAATACCATCGAAGCGCTGGAAGCCTCGGGCGAGGCGCTCGACAAGGTTCTAAGCGTCTTCTTTACCGTCGCAGGCGCAGACAGCAACCCGGCGCGGGAGGCACTGCAGCGCGACTTCTCCCCCAAGCTCGCCGCGCATCAATCGGCGATCTCGGGCAACACGAAGCTCTTCGCCCGCATCAACGCCGTTTGGGAGGCGCGCGACAGGCTCGACCTCAGCGAGGAACAGGCCCGCGTGCTGATGCTGACGCACCGTGGCTTCGTCCGCTCAGGCGCCGCGCTGACGGGGTCGGAGGCCGAGCGCATGAAGGAGATCAAGGCGCGGCTGGCGGTGCTGGGCACGCAGTTCACCCAGAACCTGCTGGCGGACGAGCGCGACTGGTTCATGCCGCTCTCCGAGGACGATCTGACCGGCCTGCCGGATTTCGTGATCGATGCCGCCCGGGCTGCGGGCGAAGAAAAGGGCGCGCAAGGCCCGGTGGTCACGCTGTCGCGCTCGCTCATTACGCCCTTCCTGCAATTTTCGGACCGCCGCGACCTGCGCGAGAAGGCATTCCGCGCGTGGGAAGCGCGGGGCGCGAACGGCGGAGAGACAGACAACCGCGAGATCGCGGCCGAGACGCTGGCCCTGCGCAAGGAGCGCGCGGCGCTTCTGGGCTACGACAACTTCGCCGACTACAAGCTCGAAACCGAGATGGCCAAGACGCCCGCGGCGGTGCGCGACCTGCTGATGTCGGTCTGGAAACCGGCCAAGGCGCAGGCCGACGCCGATGCCGAGGTGCTGACCGCGCTGATGCGCGAGGACGGTGTGAACGGTGCGCTGGAGCCGTGGGACTGGCGCTACTACGCCGAGAAGCGGCGCGCGGCTGAGCATGACCTCGATGAGGCCGCGCTGAAGCCCTATTTCCAGCTTAACCGGATGATCGACGCGGCCTTCGACTGCGCCAACCGGCTGTTTGGGCTGGAGTTCGCAGCCCTCGACGTGCCGCTCTACCATCCCGATTGCCGGGCGTGGGAAGTGACGCGGGACGGCCAGCATGTGGCGGTCTTTATCGGTGATTATTTCGCGCGCGGCTCGAAACGGTCGGGCGCGTGGTGCTCGGCCATGCGCGCGCAGGCGAAGTT
>NZ_SZNL01000020.1:36554-44838 GCF_005068605.1 Sulfitobacter sp. 15WGC
CCGATTGCCGGGCGTGGGAAGTGACGCGGGACGGCCAGCATGTGGCGGTCTTTATCGGTGATTATTTCGCGCGCGGCTCGAAACGGTCGGGCGCGTGGTGCTCGGCCATGCGCGCGCAGGCGAAGTTCCCGCGCGAACAGGCCCCCGTGGTGATCAACGTCTGCAATTTCGCCAAGGGCGATCCGGCGCTGCTGTCCTACGACGACGCCCGCACGTTGTTCCACGAGTTCGGCCATGCGCTGCACCAGATGCTCTCGGACGTGACCTATGAAAGCGTCAGCGGCACCTCGGTGGCGCGCGACTTCGTGGAATTGCCGAGCCAGCTTTACGAGCACTGGCTGGACCAGCCCGAGGTGCTGCAGAAATTCGCCACCCATGCCCGCACGGGCGAGGCGATGCCGCGCGAGATGCTCGACAAGGTTTTGGCCGCCGCGACCTTCGACATGGGCTTTCAGACGGTGGAATACATCGCCTCCGCCCTTGTCGATCTGGAGTTCCACGACGGCGAGCCGCCTGCCGATCCGATGGCGAAACAGGCCGAGGTGCTCAGCAGCATCGGCATGCCGCAGGCGATCCGGATGCGCCATGCCACCCCGCAGTTCGCGCATGTCTTTTCGGGCGATGGCTATTCCAGCGCCTATTACAGCTACATGTGGTCCGAGGTGATGGACGCCGACGCCTTCGCCGCCTTTGAGGAAGCGGACGGGGCTTTTGATGCGGAACGTGCCGAGGCGTTGGAAGAACACATCCTTTCGACCGGCGGCAGCCGCGATCCGGCAGAGCTTTACACCGCCTTCCGGGGTCGTCTGCCGGGGGTCGAAGCGCTGCTCAAGGGGCGCAGGCTGGCGGCCTGAATGCCGACGTGGCCGGGGGTCAATACCCCCGGTCGCGGTCTACCAGATGTATCAGGGGCTCCCCGGCCTCACTGCGGCGAATGTTCTCGGCGATGACCTCCGAGGCCGTGTCGTTGCGCGTGGCCGCCGCGATATGCGGGGTCACGGTCACCTTCGGATGCGCCCAATAGGGGTGATCCTCGGGTAGGGGCTCGACCCGGAAGACATCCAGCGTTGCATGGGTGATCTGCCCGCTGTCGAGCGCCGCCAAGAGCGCATCGTCGTCGATCAGCGGCCCGCGACCGGGGTTGATGATGAAGGCGCCCTCGGGCATCTGCGCCAGCGTCTCGGCATTCAGCACATTCTGCGTGGCGGGTGTGTCGGGCATCAGGAGCACGGCGATCTCGGCGCGCTTTAGCGTTTCCGTCAGACCTTCGTCGCCATGCAGGCAACGTACCCCCTCGATCTGCTTTTCGCTGCGTGACCAGCCGGTCACGTCAAAGCCCAGTCCCACCAGCGCCTCGGCCACCGCTTGGCCGAGCGCGCCGATGCCCAGCACCGCCACGCTGCGCTCACGCGCCAGCGGCGGGGTGCGCGGCTCCCATTTGGCATCCTTGCGCAGGATGTCGGTATCCATCCCCAGATGATGGCGCAGCACGTGGCCGGTACACCATTCCACCATGCCGTGGGTCAGGCCGAAGTCGACCATCCGCGCCAGCGGGATCTTCAAAGTCTCGTTGCCGGTGATCGCCTCCACCCCAGCCCAGAGGTTTAGCACCGCCTTGGCGCGGGTATAGGGGGTGAAGTCCTGCAAGTCGCTGTTGGGGGCGTAGACGATATAGTCGACCTCTTCGGGGGGCAGATCGGTGGCCAGCGTGAATTCCTGCCCCGGCAGTGCTTTGCGCAGCGCTTCGTTCAAAGGCTGTTCGTAGCCGTCCCAGCGTTCGGCTTTGGCGGCGAAGAGAATGTTGATCGTCATGAATTACCTCGGTCTATGAACATGCGCCGATTGCACCAAGCCGAAGGCCAGCAGCAGCACCAGCATGGCCGAGCCGCCATAGCTCACCATCGGCAGGGGCACGCCGACCACGGGGGCCAGCCCCATGACCATCGACATGTTAACGGCGAAAAAGAGAAAGAAGTTAAGTGCGATGCCAAGGGTCAGCAGGCTTGAGAAGCGGTCCTTGTTCTTCACCGCCGAGGCCACGCAGAACAGGATGATCAGCGCGTAAAGCCCCAGAAGGGAGACGCCGCCGACGAAGCCGAACTCTTCGGCCAATGTGGTGAAGATGAAGTCGGTGTGTTTCTCGGGCAGGAAGTTCAGCCGCGATTGGGTGCCCTGCATATAGCCGCGCCCCGACCAGCCGCCCGAGCCAAGCGCGATCTTGGATTGGGTGATGTGATAGCCCGCGCCAAGCGGGTCTTGGCTGGGGTCGAGAAAGGTGTCGATGCGGCGGTATTGGTAATCTTTCAGCAATTGCCACGGTGTCCCGCGCGACTGGAAGACGGCGGTGACCAGCCCGATGGCGGCGGTGATGACGGCGGCGAAATAGGCCCAGTGCACCCCCGCGAGGAACATCAGCCCGCCCCCGGCGGTCAAGAGCAGGATCGAGGTGCCAAGGTCGGGCTGTTTCAGCACCAGCGCGGTGGGGATCACGATGATCAGAATGGGCACCAGCACCCAGAAGGGGCGGGACACCTTCTTGACCGGCAGCCAGTCGTAATAGGCGGCCAGAAACAGGACCAGCGTGATTTTCATCAGTTCCGACGGTTGTAGCCGCATGAAGCCGATGTCGATCCACCGCTGCGCACCCATGCCGACAGAGCCGAAGAGTTCGACCGCGACCAGCAGCACCAAGGTCGCCCCATAGGCCACGCCCGACAGGTTGCGCCAAAGCCAGATCGGCACCATCGCCACGGTGAACATGATTGCCATGCCCATGGCGAAACGTTTCATCTGCGGTTCGGCCCAGGGGGAGAATGACCCGCCCGCGACCGAATAGAGCATGAGAAAGCCGACGCCCGCGACACTGGTCAGCAGGATCGCCAGCGGCCAGTTCATAAAGAGGATCTTGCGCAGCCCTGTGGGGACGGATTTGACCGTATGCTCAAGATAGCTCATGCCTGATCCTCCCCCTCCAGATTGGCGGTGGTCTCGGGCGTGGTGTTGCGCAGCTCCTCTTGCTGGGTGGCGATGCGGCCCCGGTCGGACTTGGGGTAGGCTTCGAGTGGCGGCTCACCGCCCGCCATGGCCTGCAACATCACGTCGCGCGCAATCGGGGCCGCCGCAGTCGAGCCGCCGCCGCCGTGTTCTACCAGCACACAGGCTGCGTATTTCGGTTTGTCATAGGGTGCAAAGCAGACAAAGAGCGCGTGGTCGCGGCGTTCCCACGGCAGGTCGGCGTTGCTGGTCACGCCGCGGGCGCGTTCGGCGGCGGTGATGTTGCGCACCTGACTGGTGCCGGTCTTGCCCGCCATGCGCATCGTGTCGTCGATGATGCGGCTGCGGTAGCCGGTGCCGCGGCGGTCGTTCACCACATCGTACATCGCCTTGCGCAATTGGCGCAGGTTGTTTTCGTTCAGCCCCATCGGTTCGCCCGCGCCGCTGGGTTGCTCCACCCCGTCGATGGATTTGATCAGCCGCGGCGTCACCGCGCGGCCCGTGGCGATCCGCGCGCTCATCACCGCCAATTGCAGCGGGGAGGAGAGGGTGAAACCCTGCCCGATAGAGGCGTTGACCGTGTCACCCACGACCCAATCCTCACCCCGGGCCGAGCGTTTCCACTGTTTCGTGGGCGCCAGCCCGCCCGCGACCGAGGACAGCGCCAGATCATGTTTGATCCCAAGGCCAAAGCGGTTCGCCATGGCGGTGATCTTTTCGATCCCGACCTTTACCGCGAGATCGTAGTAATAGACGTCGCAGGATTGTTTCAGCGAATGTTGCAGATCGACCCAGCCGTGGCCCGCGCGTTTCCAGCAGTGGAACCGCCGCCCCGCGACTTCCAGATGGCCGGGGCAATAGACCGTCTCATCGGGGGTGACGATGCCCTCTTCGATGGCGGCAAGCGCCACAATCATCTTGAAGGTCGAGCCGGGCGGGTAGGTGCCCTGTATGGGTTTGTTCACCAAGGGGCGGTATTTCGAGTTCAGCAGCGGGTTGTAATCCGCCGATGAGATGCCGCCGATAAAGAGGTTCGGGTCGTAGCTGGGCGAGGATGCAAGCGCGGCCAGATCGCCATTCTCGCAATCGATGATGACCACAGCGGCGCTTTCCTCGCCCAGACGGGCCTGCACATAGCGTTGCAGATTGGCGTCCACGGTCAGTTGCAGATCGGCCCCGGCCTGCCCCTCGCGCCGCTCCAGCTCGCGCATCACGCGGCCCGTGGCGTTGACCTCCACATGTTTGGTGCCCGCCGCGCCGCGCAGCAGGTTTTCGGCCCGGGCTTCGACGTTGATCTTGCCGATTTGAAACCGCGGGATGCGCAACACCTGGTCGGGGTTCTCCAGCGCGTCGAGGTCGGCTTGGCTCACCCTGCCTACGCGGCCCACCACATGGGCGAAATCCGCGCCGCGCGGGTAGACGCGGGTCAGGCCCACTTCGGGCGTGACGCCGGGCAGGGCGGGGGCGTTGACGCTGACTTTGCTCACGACTTCCCAACTCACGTCATCAACGATGGTGACGGGCAGGAAGGGGGCAGAGCGCGACATTTCGGTCATGGCGCGTTCGCGGGTCTCCTCGTCGATCTCGATGACTTGGGCGAGCCGCTCCATCACCGCTTCCACGTCGCCCGCATCTTCGCGGACCATGACGATCCGGTAGGAGGGCACGTTATCGGCAAGCTGTATGCCGTTGCGGTCAAAAATCTCACCCCGGGCGGGGGGGATCAGGCGGATGTTGATGCGGTTCTCTTCGGCCAGCAGGCGGAACTGGTCGGCCTGATCGACCTGTAGATAGCGCATGCGCGCGGCCAGCCCGCCCATGAACAGCAGCTGCGCCCCGCCCAAAAGGGCGGCGCGACGCGTCAGGCGCGTGTGGGTTGCATCATTGTCGGCGCGGCTCCGTCTCATCTCATCGCTCTCCGATCATACCCGTTTGCCAAGCGCATCCAGGTCGCCCGGCGCGGTCTTGCGCACGCCCATGATACCATGGGTCACCGCCACGATCAGCGGATAAGCGAGCGTCGTCAGTGCCAATTCCGTGAGGTTCAGCGTCAGCGAAGGCGTGGGCACCAGCGCAAGGCTCAGGAGAATTCGGTTGGCAAAGATCACCATGGTCAAGATCACCGCCACGGTCAGCCATTCGGCGGCAAAGCTCGCATCCCGCAGATGCCGCCCCCGCGATTTGAGGTTCTCGACCCCGATCAGGGCCAGCACCGCCCAAAGGCCGGGCGGGCGTTGCAGCAACAGGTCCGCCAGCAGAAAGACCAGCGCCAGAAAAAGCGAGGGCACGTATTCGGGCCGTCGAAGCCCCCAAGCGCAGGCAAAGCCCAGCAGCAGGTCCGGCCCGGCCCAAGCGCGCGGGGTCGTCTCAAGCGGGAGGAGGTGGAAGAACAGGATCACCAGCGCCAGCGCGACAAAGCTCAGGCGCATGACCCAAAGGCGGCTGCGCGACAGATCGGTCATGGCTGCACTCCGACCGGCGCCGCCGGATCGGCCAAGGGGCCGTCGGAGGTGATGACATGGGCGGTGTCTGGCACGGTTTCATTGCCGTGGTGGCGCAGCACGCGCAGGAACTCGAGCCGCTCGTAGTCTGCCGCCAGCCGCACGCGCAGCCGCCCGCCCGGATCGGCAGCGACCTGACCGATCAGGATGCCCGCGGGGAACACGCCGCCATCGCCCGAGCTGATCACCCGGTCGCCGGGGCGCACCAGCTCGCGGTTCTCGATGAAGTCCAAGGGCGGCGCGGCGCTGTTGTCGCCCGCCACGATGGCGCGTTGGCCCGAAGGCTGGATCGTCGCCGGAATGCGGCTGGAGGCATCGGTCAGCAGGATCACCCGCGCGGTGTTCTTGCCCACGCCTGCGATGCGGCCCACAAGGCCGATACCGTCCATCGTGGCCCAGCCTTCGACCAGCCCGTCGCGCGCACCGACGTTCAGAAGCACCGACTGGCGATAGGGCGAGCCGCTGTCGGCCAGCACCGTGCCGGTGATGAAGGTCAGCCGCGGGTCGAGCCGCACGTTGTTGAGGTCCAGCAAGCGCGCGTTCTCTTGCTCTAACTGGAGGGCCGCTTCTTTCCACGCCTGCATCTGCCGCAGTTCCGAGCGCAGCTCGCGGTTCTGCTCGCTCAGGCGCTGGTAGCTTTGGAAGTCGCGCAGCAGGTTGATGGTGCCGGTGACCGGGGCCATGGCCCAGTCGAGATTAGGCACGAAGCGGTCGGTGACCTGCGCGCGAAAGCGTTCAACGCGGGGGCTGTCGATGCGCCAAAGCAGGAAGATGCCGGTCAGCGCCAATACCAACACGACCAGCAGCAGCCGCCGCAGCGGGCCGGTGAAATCGCTGGAACTGGAACGGTCCTTGGCCATCTGTGCCGAAACTCCCACCCGGTCAGGCGGGGCGTCTTCGCCGCGTGCCGGGTCTGGCTAACTTGCCAGTGTTAACTGTCGTAGTCGATCGCGTGGCGCAGCTGTTTCTCGTATTCCAGCGCCTTGCCGGTGCCGAGGGCCACGCAGTTGAGCGGCTCATCCGCGACCGAGATCGCAAGGCCGGTCTGTTCGCGCAGCGCCAGATCGAGATCACCCAGCAGCGCGCCGCCGCCGGTCAGCATGACGCCCCGGTCGACGATGTCGGCGGCAAGGTCGGGCGGCGTGGTTTCCAGCGCGGTCATCACCGCCTCGCAGATCTGCTGCACCGGCTCGGCCAGCGCCTCGGCGATCTGGGCTTGGGTGACTTCGATCTCTTTCGGGACACCGTTCAACAGGTCGCGGCCGCGGATCTGCATCGAGGTGCCGCGCCCGTCGTCGGGCATCCGCGCCGTGCCGATGGAGGTCTTGACCCGTTCGGCCGTCGTCTCCCCGATCAGGAGGTTCTGCTGGCGGCGCAGGTAGCTGATGATGCCCTCGTCCATCCGGTCACCGCCGACACGGACCGAGCGGGCATAGACGATGTCGCCTAGCGAGAGCACCGCGACTTCGGTGGTGCCGCCGCCGATGTCGACGACCATGTTGCCGGTGGGGTCTGTGATCGGCATCCCCGCGCCGATGGCCGCGGCGATGGGCTCGGCAATCAGGCCGGCGCGGCGCGCGCCTGCCGACAGCACCGACTGGCGGATCGCGCGTTTCTCAACCGGGGTGGCGCCATGCGGCACGCAGACGATGATCTTGGGCTTCGAGAAGGTCGAACGCTTGTGCACCTTGCGGATGAAGTGCTTGATCATCTCTTCGGCGGTGTCGAAATCCGCGATGACACCTTCGCGCATTGGGCGGATCGCCTCGATGCTGCCCGGGGTTCGGCCCAGCATGAGCTTGGCGTCTTCACCCACGGCGAGCACTTTCTTGACGCCGTCCTTGACGTGATAGGCCACAACCGAAGGTTCGCTCAGCACGATGCCCTTGCCCTTGACGTAAACCAGCGTGTTCGCGGTGCCAAGGTCGATCGCCATATCAGAGGAGAACAGGCCGCGGAATTGATCGAGGATGGACATAAAGTAGCGGAGCCTTGCAACTATTCGGACAGGCCCGCCTGCATGGGTCCACGCGCGGGCTATTGGCTCTTATAGGGCGCACGGGGTCAGGGTGAAAGGGGCAAGACCGCAAAGGTGGCGCGATATTGCCGCCGCGCTATCATAGAGCGGAATATTTAGGGCGCAGCACAGGCGGAGGACGGCGATACCATGCAGAAGATACAGACACTTGGGGTGCATCACATCACCCTCACCGGGGCGGACCGGCAAAGCTCGATCGACTTTTGGGAGGGGGTGTTGGGGATGCCTTTCATCTTTGACCAGCCTAATCTTGATGACCCGGACGAGGGGCATTTGTATTTCGATCCCGGCGATGGTCGGCTGATCACGATCTTTACGAATGAGAACCGCAAGCGGGTGCACAACCGCACGCCGATGGACCCGGGCTGCGTGCATCATCTGGCCTTCGAGGTCGACCGCGCGATGTTCGATCAGGTGCCAGCGCGGTTGGAGGCGCGCGGCATCGGGCATTCCGGCGTGAAGGACCGGGGCTTCATGCATTCGATCTATTTCAAGGATCCGCTGGGGCTGTTGATCGAACTGGCTTGCTACACTTTCATCCCACCGCGCGGGTCGAGCCATGCCGAGGTGATGCTGGAGGCCCACAAACTGCGGGTGGCGGCGGGGGATGATCATATCCAGCGGCAGCATCTCGCGGATGCAGTGGTGAAGATCGTGGAGCGGGGGCAGGCGTCGCTGAGTGACGATCGCGGGGCGAAGAACCCGTATTGAAGTTGCCACCGGGCCCGGAATCAAGCCGCAGGCGCCGGGC
>NZ_SZNL01000020.1:44938-60539 GCF_005068605.1 Sulfitobacter sp. 15WGC
CAGCATCTCGCGGATGCAGTGGTGAAGATCGTGGAGCGGGGGCAGGCGTCGCTGAGTGACGATCGCGGGGCGAAGAACCCGTATTGAAGTTGCCACCGGGCCCGGAATCAAGCCGCAGGCGCCGGGCATCGCCTGCCCGCCCGGACGGGGAGGCGATTTAGTGAGGCTGGGTATGCCATTTTGAGGGTGCGCCATGGCAGATCAATAAAGTGGTATGAATTAAGGTTTGGTTCGCCACCCCGCGGGCAGGCGATGCCCTACTTCCATACTGTATACGTAAAAAGGCGGGGTTGCCCCCGCCCTATAATTCAACTCACATCTTTATAATTAATCTCGCGCTTGTCCGTGCCGCCCTTCTCGCGCCGCACCAACAGGCGGCCCAGCGCGTGGATATAGGCCCGCACGCTCGCCACCACGGTATCGGTATCCGCCGACTGGCCGGTCACGATGCGGCCCTCTTCCTCCATCCGCACGGAAACCGTCGCCTGCGCGTCGGTGCCTTCGGTCACCGCATGCACCTGATAAAGCTGCAACCGCGCGGAATGCGGCACCAGCGCCTTGATGCAGTTGAACGCCGCATCGACGGGGCCGTCGCCGGTCTGGTTCGTGGTCTGCTCCGCACCGTCGATCTCAAGCACCATATCGGCGGTCTGCGGGCCATCGGTGCCGCAAACGACCTTGAGCGATTTCAGGCGAATGCGGTCTTCCTCGGGGTCCGTCGCGGTGCGCATCAGCGCGATGAGGTCATCCTCGTAGATTTCCTTCTTGCGGTCGGCCAATTCCTTGAACCGCACAAAAACATCCTTGAGCTGGTTGTCGCCCAGTTCAAACCCGAGGTCTTCGAGCTTGGACCGCAACGCGGCGCGGCCCGAGTGCTTGCCCATGACGATGTTGGTCTCGGTCAGACCCACGTCCTCGGGGCGCATGATCTCGAAAGTCTCGGCGTTCTTCAGCATGCCGTCTTGGTGGATGCCGCTCTCATGGGCAAAGGCGTTCTTGCCGACAATGGCCTTGTTGAACTGCACGGCAAAGCCCGAGACGGCGGCGACCCGGCGCGAGATGTTCATGATCTTGCGGCTGTCGATGCGGGTCTCATAGGGCATGATGTCGTTGCGCACTTTCAGCGCCATGACGACCTCTTCGAGCGCCGTGTTGCCCGCGCGTTCGCCCAAGCCATTGATGGTGCATTCGATCTGCCGCGCCCCGGCCTCGACGGCAGCGAGGCTGTTGGCCGTCGCCATGCCGAGGTCGTTGTGACAATGGGTGGCAAAGACGATCTCATCCGCGCCGGGCACGTTTTCCAGAAGCTTCGCGATCAGATCGGCGCTCTCGCGCGGGGCGGTGTAGCCCACGGTGTCGGGGATGTTGATCGTCGTGGCGCCCGCCTTGATGGCGATCTCCACCACCCGGTAGAGGTAGTCGAGCTCGGTCCGCGTGGCATCCATCGGCGACCATTGCACGTTGTCGCAGAGGTTGCGGGCATGGCTCACCGTCTCATGGATGCGATCGGCCATCTCGTCTTGGGTGAGGTTCGGAATGGCGCGGTGCAGGGGCGAGGTGCCAATGAAGGTGTGAATGCGCGGCTGGGCGGCGTGTTTCACCGCTTCCCAGCAACGGTCGATATCGCCCAACTGCGCCCGGGCAAGGCCGCAGATCACGGAATTCTGGCTCTGCCGCGCGATTTCGGAAACCGCTTTGAAATCACCTTCTGAGGCGATGGGAAAACCGGCCTCGATGATGTCGACGCCCATCTCATCCAAGAGCGAGGCGATCTCAAGCTTCTCGGCATGGGTCATCGTCGCCCCGGGGGATTGTTCGCCATCCCGCAAGGTGGTGTCAAAGATCAGCACACGGTCCTGTTTCGTCATATCTGTCATCCTGGGTTCTTTCTTTGCTGGTATCCTTGGCGCGCAACACATCCCTCTGAGCGGGCGCGCCGAAGGGCACGCTCAGAGGCGGATTAGGTGCAGCAAGTTGGCGCGCAGCAGGCCCGCGCAGTTGCGCGGCAGGGTCGGGATATGGACGGCCTGTGTCATGGGAGTAGTTATACGCCCGTCTTTTCAAATGAAAAGGGGGTGTTGCGGCTTTTGTTTGCCCCTGCGTCAGCGTCGCCTATCTGCCTATAAGCAAGGGAGATCAGGATGGAGCGACAAGCGATACCATGGGCGGCGGCATGAGCGCGCGGGTGCTGGTGATCGGGGCCAGCGGCGGGATCGGCGCGGCGCTGAGTGCGGCTCTGCGTGCGCGCGGCGATACGGTGACGGCCCTGTCCCGCGCGGGCGATGGTCTGGACCTGACGGATGAGGCATCGGTCAATGCCGTGCTGGAGGGGCTGAGCGGCCCTTTCGACGCGGTGATCGTCGCCACCGGCGCCTTGGAGATCGACGGGGCCACGCCAGAGAAATCGCTGCGTGCCGTCACGCAAAAGGCGATGCTGGATCAATTCGCGCTGAACGCGGTCGGCCCGGCGCTGGTGCTGCGCCACGCGGCAAGGCTTTTGCCCCGCGACAGGCGGGCGGTTTTCGCCGTGCTCTCGGCGCGGGTCGGCTCCATCGGGGACAACCGTCTGGGCGGGTGGATCAGCTACCGCAGCGCCAAGGCGGCGGTGAACCAGATCGTGCATACCGCCGCGATCGAGCTGACGCGCTCCCATCCGCAGAGCATCTGCGTCGCGCTGCACCCCGGCACGGTCGAGACGCCCTTTACCGAGAAATACCTTGGCCGCCATCCCGCCGTCCCACCGGAAGAGGCGGCGGGCAATCTGCTGCGCGTGATCGACGGGCTGACCCCGGAGGAGAGCGGCGGGTTCTTTGACTGGGCCGGAAAGGCGGTGCCGTGGTGAGCCGTTTGATCTTGGTCTTGGGCGATCAACTCTCGCTAAACCTGTCGTCCCTGCGCGCGGCGGATAAGGCATGCGATGTGGTGGTCATGGCCGAAGTGGCGCAAGAGGCGGAATATGTCCGCCACCACCCTAAGAAGATCGCGCTGGTCTTTGCCGCGATGCGCAAGTTCGCGCGTGCCTTGGAGGAAGACGGCTGGACGCTGCGCTACACCCCCTTGGACGATCCCGAGAATGCGGGTTCCATCGTGGGCGAATTGCTCCGCCGTGCGGAAGAGACGGGCGCGGGTGAGGTGATCGTGACCGAGCCGGGGGAGTGGCGGCTGATCAACGCGCTGACCCACGCGCCGATCCCCACACGGCTTGTGCCGGATGACCGTTTCATCGCCAGCCGCAAACGGTTTGAGGATTGGGCCGAGGGGCGCAAGGCGCTCAGGATGGAGTATTTCTACCGCGAGATGCGCCGCGAGACGGGGATGTTGATGGAGGGCGACGACCCCGCAGGCGGAAAGTGGAATTTCGACCACGACAACCGCAAACCTCCGAAGGAAGGGCTGGATATCCCCGACCCGCTGACCTTCGCCCCCGATGCCGAGGTGGAGGCGGTGCTGGAACTGGTGAGCGCGCGCTTTGGCGACAACTTCGGCGATCTGCACCCCTTTGACTTTGCCACGACGCGCGCGGAAGCCTTGCAGGTGCTGGCGCATTTCATCGCCCACGCTTTGCCGCGTTTCGGCGACTATCAGGACGCGATGCTGGAGGGGCAGCCCTATCTCTTTCATGCGCTGATCTCACCCTATCTCAACCTCGGGCTGCTGGACCCGTTGGAGGTCTGCCGCGCTGCCGAGGAAGCCTGGCAGGCGGGAGAGGTGCCGATTAACGCCGCCGAAGGGTTCATCCGCCAGATCCTCGGTTGGCGCGAATATGTGCGCGGCATCTATTTCCTCGAAGGGCCGGACTATGTGGTGCGCAACGTGCTGCGCCACGACCGGGATCTGCCCGACTTCTATTGGGGTGCCGACACGCAGATGAATTGCCTGCGGCAGGCGATTGGCCAGACCCAGAAACACGCCTATGCCCACCATATCCAACGGCTGATGGTGACGGGCAATTTCGCCCTGCTGGCCGGGGTCGACCCGCATCAGGTGCATGAGTGGTATCTGGAGGTCTACGCCGACGCCTATGAATGGGTCGAAGCGCCCAACACGGTGGGCATGAGCCAATTCGCCGATGGCGGGGTGATCGCCTCGAAACCCTATGTCTCCTCCGGGGCCTATATCAACCGCATGTCGGATTACTGCAAAGGGTGCAGCTATAGCGTCAGCACCAAGGCGGGGCCGAAGGCCTGCCCCTTCAATCTGCTCTACTGGCATTTCCTTGACCGTCACCGCGAGCGGTTTCAGGGCAACATGCGGATGAAAAACATCTATGCCACTTGGGATCGTATGGACGCCGACCGGCGCGAGGCGGTTCTGCGCGATGCGGATAAATGGTTGCAGCGGTTGGACGCGGGCGAGACGGTCTAGGCCGTCGCTGCTTTCAAACGCAGGCCGGGAACGGTTGGCCCCTTGCGCGCCTTTGCCACCGCGATCCGCCCTGCAATCCTCTGCGCGCTCTGCGGCGCGTAGCCGGCCGCCACACAGTCATCAACGTGGCCGCCGTCCTCCAGCAGGATGCGCAGGATCGCGTCCTCGGCACCGGCCTCTTCCGTGTCGGGGGTCGGGCTGGGCGCTTGCCCATGCATCCATGCCCGCACCTTTTTGCTGCGCCAGTCGCAAAGCGCCCGCACCTCGGTTTGGTAAAGGTCTTTGACCGGGTTGAAATCCCCCATCAGGGCCGCAATCCCCATGGCGGCGGCGGATTTGTTCTGTGCGGTGAGCAGCATCTCCCCCGCGTCATCGGCCAAGGCGTGCAGCATCAGGCCGCGCAGGGGAGGGGTGAGCGTCTCGGCGCTGACTTCTGCCCCGAGCGCAGCCAGTTCATCCCGCAGCGCGGCGTGCAGATGTTCTGACATCGGCACGTCAATCTGGCGGACATTCTCGGCCCCCAAGGCATCCCGCGCGATTGCCGCCGCGAGCGCGGTATCGTTCCCCCCGGCCTGTTCGATCAGCACTTTGGAAACGCCGGTTTTGGCAACATAGTCCCGCAGCCCCACGACCAAGGCGCGGTAGTCCCGTTCCAGCGCCTCCGGCTGCGGCGCGAAGGCGCTTTCCACGATCCGCCAGCCCTCCGGCCCGCGCTCCAGATCGACATGGGCAAGCGCTGTGTCGAAGGCAGGCATCTGCAATGCCAGCTTGCCGCCGGGGTTCAGCGCGAATGTGGCACCATCGAAAACCGTCTCACCCTCGCCGCCGGTCATGTTGAGGTGGATCACCGGCAGTTCCGTCTCGATCACCCGCGCGACCATGTGGTTGAGGCGCCGCTCCATCGCGCCGCGCAAATGGGGCGCGGCATGGGGGATCAACAGCAGTTCGGCCCCCGTTTCGGCCTGCGTTTCGGCCACGTCGCCCGTCTCACAATCCGCGCCGATGGGAGAGCCGATGCGCAGCCCCGCCACCGCATAGGGGCCGCTGATCGGCGCGGGATCGAAGGGCGTGCGCGGTCGGGGCGCGTGTTGCAGCACCCTGTGCGCGATCTTTCCACCTTGCAGGAGGAGGTATGCGTTGTGGAGCTTGCCTGCCGCGACCCACGGCGCGCCAAGTGCCAAGGCGGGGCCATCGGCGCAATGCGCGGCCAGCGCTTCAAGCTGCGCCAAGACATCGCGCTGAAAGGCAGGGTTTTGCGACAGCCCTTGCGCGTCATGTCCGGTCAGGAAAAGTTCGGGCAGGGCGACCATCTGCGCGCCTGCATCGCGCCCGGCCTGCCATGCGTCGCGGGCCAATGCCGCGTTTCCGGGCAGATCACCGGCGGTGGGGTTCAACTGCCCGAGGGTGAGGCGGAAACGGTCTGACATGGCAAGGCTCCGGGCTGGCTGGCACCGGGTGGATCTAGCAGATCGGACCGGGGGCGAAACCCCCGTGCGCAGAGCTGACCCGCAGCACCGGGTGCGCGGGATCCGCCCAAACCGGCGTGCCCCTCTTGCAAACACGTTGCCTCTGCCCTCTATCACCCGTAACCTCGGGCCAAATGCCACTTAACGAGATCGGGAATTTCCGCCCATGTTGCACCGCAGCCTGCCCCTCTGTCTGATCGCCCTTCTGGCCACGCCGCTTGCGGCGCAGGACGGGCAGGTGCTGACCAAGGAATATGACGACGGCGGCATCTATGAGGGCACCTTTCAAGGCGGTCTTCAGCATGGCACCGGCACCTATAAGCTGCCCAATGGCTATGAATACTCCGGCGAGTGGGTCGAGGGGGAGATCAAGGGCGAAGGTGTCGCACGTTTCCCCAACGGATCGGTCTATGAGGGCAATTTCGCCAAGGGCAAGCCAGACGGTCTGGGCAAGATCACCTTTGCCGATGGCGGCACCTATGAGGGCGAATGGGAAGCGGGCGCGATCATGGGGCAGGGCGTGGCGATCTACGCCAATGGCGTGCGCTATGAGGGCGAGTTCCGCAACGCCAAACACCACGGCAAGGGCGTGATGCAAAGCCCCGGTGGCTATGAATACAAGGGCGATTGGGTCGATGGCGTCAAACAGGGCGTGGGCACGATCACCTACCCCGATGGCGCGGTCTATGAAGGGGAGATTGAAGCCGGTAAACGCAGCGGCGAAGGCACGCTGACCATGCCCGACGGGCTGGTCTATGTGGGGAAATGGAAAGACGGCCAGATCGACGGCACCGGCACACTGACCCAACCCAATGGCGACGTCTACGAAGGCACGCTGGTCGCAGGCCGCCGTGAGGGCAAGGGCAAGGTCACCTATGAAAACGGTGACACCTATGAGGGCGATTTCAAGGATGACCGCCGCGACGGGCAGGGCACATTTACCGGCACCGATGGCTATGTTTACACCGGCTCTTGGGTGGCCGGGCAGATCGAAGGCGAGGGGCAGGTGACCTATCCCGACGGGTCGGTCTATGTCGGCACCTTCCGCAATGATCTGGCCGATGGCATGGGCAAGATCACCTATCCCGATGGCTCGACCTATGAGGGCGAATGGGTCGCCGGGGTGATCGAGGGCGAGGGGATCGCCACCTATACCAACGGCGTGGTCTATGAAGGCGCGTTCAAAGATGCCCGCAACCACGGCCAAGGCGTGATGACCTATGCAGATGGCTACCGCTATGAGGGCGGCTGGCAGGACGGCCAGCGGCACGGGCAGGGCAAGGCGACCTATCCCGATGGCACCGTTTACGAGGGGGCCTTCAGGAACGGCCAGCGCCACGGGCAGGGCAAGATCACCATGGCCAGCGGTTTCGTCTATGAGGGCGAGTGGACCGAGGGTGAGATCGAAGGGCAGGGTGTTGCGACCTATGCCAATGGCGATGTCTATGAGGGCACCTTCAAAGCGGGCAAGCGGCAGGGCAGCGGCACCATGCGCTATGCCAGCGGCGAGGAAGCCTCGGGCGAATGGGAGAATGGCGCGCTGAGCGATGGGTCCGCCGGGGCCGAAACCTCGGAGGCGGCGGAGGCGGCTTCGGAAGAGGCTGACGGTGAAGAAGCGGCCACCGAAACACCCGCGCCCGAAGACAGCACCGACGCGGATACGTCAGAGGCTACGCCCACGCAGACCGGCACCGCAGCAGACGGGGGCTGACCCCCCCGCCTTTGCTGGACAACGCCCGCGCCCTGTGGCAATCCCGCGCGCAACAGGAGTACGCCAGATGTCCAACCCCACAATCACCCGTTTCGCCCCGTCCCCCACTGGCTATATCCATGTGGGCAACCTGCGCACCGCGCTGATGAACTACCTCATCGCGCGCAAGGCGGGCGGCACTTTCATCCTGCGCATCGACGACACCGATCCCGAGCGCAGCAAGGAAGAATATGTCGATGGCATCAAGCAAGACCTCGAATGGCTGGGTCTGGAGTGGGACCGGGTCGAGCGCCAGTCCGAGCGGCTGGACCGCTACCACGCCGCCGCCGATGACCTGCGCGAAAAGGGCCGTTTCTACGAGGCTTTCGAGACGCCGACAGAGCTGGACCTCAAGCGCAAGAAACAGCTCAACATGGGCAAGCCGCCGGTCTATGACCGCGCCGCGCTGAACCTGTCGGGCGAAGAGAAAGCTGCCCTTCGGGCCGAACGTGGTGATGGTGTCTGGCGCTTCAAGCTGGATCACGCGCGGATCGAATGGGACGATGGTATCCTTGGCGATATTTCCATCGATGCGGCTTCGGTCAGTGACCCGGTGCTCATCCGCGGCGACGGGCAGATCCTTTATACATTGGCGAGCGTTGTGGATGACACCGAGATGGGCGTGACCCATGTGGTGCGCGGCTCGGACCATGTGACCAACACCGCCACGCAAATCCAGATCATGGAGGCGCTTGGGCAGGGTAATGTCCCCTCCTTCGCGCACCACTCGCTGCTGACCGGCCCACAGGGCGAGGCGTTGAGCAAGCGTTTGGGCACATTGGCGCTGCGCGATCTGCGCGAGCAGGGCGTCCAGCCCTTCGCGCTTCTGAGCCTGATGGCGCGGCTCGGGTCCTCCGATCCGGTGGAACTGCGCACGGATATGGCAGAGCTGATCGACGGCTTTGACATCAACCGCTTCGGCTCGGCCCCGACGAAATTCGACGTGGCTGACCTCTTCCCGCTGACTGGGCGCTACTTGCAGCAATTGCCGCTGGAAGCCGTGAAAGACGACATCACCGCCCTCGGCGTGCCGGAAGACAAGGCCGCGCAATTCTGGGCCGTGACGCGCGAGAATATCTCGACCCTGAAAGACCTCGGCCCCTGGTGGGCCATGTTCCGCGACGGGGCGGAGCCGGTGATCGCCGAAGAAGACCGCGAATTCGTGGCGGAGGCCATGCTGCTGCTGCCCGAAATGCCTTTCGATGAGACCACTTGGTCCAGCTGGACCGCAGCGGTCAAGGAAGCCACGGGCCGGAAGGGGCGCGGGCTGTTCCGGCCACTGCGTCTGGCGCTGACGGGGCAGGAGCACGGGCCGGAGATGGCGCAGGTGATGCCGCTGTTGCAGGTGGTGAAGGCGCGCGGCTGATTGGCGGGCTTGGGGGCTTGAGGCAGCCTCCCGGGGGCGCTGCCCCCGGACCCACGAGGGTATTTAAGAAAGGATGAAGGAGGTTTTGGGGGGGGCGTGTTTTGGCCCTTAGAAGTTCCTTGCGGCGAAGGTTGTTTCGGCGCGTTCTTTGATCTGCACTGATAGGCGTTCCATGTGGTGGTCGACCACGGCGGTTTCCGCCTCTGTCAGCGTTTGGTGGCGCGGGTAGAGGGGGGCTGCGCGGTCGTCGAGGATGGGCGTGTCCCAGCCGTCGGTCGTGTCGAAAAAGCGTGCCGCGCCCTCGGTGCCGAATTCGCGCAGGAAGCCTTGGACCACCACATCGAGATAGCTGAGCAGGATGACGTGATCGCCGTGGGTCACCGCGATGTCGGCGGGGATCGCGTAATGGGCGATGTCGGGGGCGGGGGTCAGGTCATGCACCACCGCGCCGCCTGAGGCGTGGCGTTCGTAGCTGTATTCGCGTTTGTCCAGCGCGGCCCAATCCGCGCCCGGCACGGCGGCGATCAGCCCGTCGATGCGGGTAGCGGGGTGCTGCACCACGGAAAGATAGACGATATCGCGGCCTTCGGTGCGGACCCATTGGCGGCGCCAGCCGTCGAGCTGCGCCGGGCGGGCATCGGGGTAGCTATGGGTGTTGCGGTTCACGAGGCTGCCGTAGCCAAAGAAATAGGGGGTCATGTGGGGTGCTTTCCATCTGCCGTGTTGCCGGTAAGAAAACATGTGTCGCACCCGCTCACAAGCATGCTTGACGCAGAGGTATGCCCCAGCATACGAAAGGCCCAATCGTCACGGGAGAATCGGTTAACACCGATGCCGAAGGAGCAACCGCCCCGGAAACTCTCAGGCCCCAGGACCGTGATGTGACCAAGACTCTGGAGAGGGGCGCGGATGCGCACGCCGAAGGGATAACGATCTCAGGCGGAAGGACAGAGGGGGCATCAGGCGCGGCATTTGCGGCGCTAAGGTGCCGGCATGGTCAAAAGGTCATCCGGAAGCGACAGGAAAGGCGAACCGGATGAGCGATCTCAAGCAGACGGAATTGCATGATTTGCATGTGGAACTGGGGGCCAAGATGGTGCCCTTCGCGGGCTATTCCATGCCCGTGCAATACCCCCTTGGTGTGATGAAGGAACATCTGCACACCCGCGCCGCCGCCGGGTTGTTCGATGTGGGCCACATGGGGCAGGTCGTCGTTCGAGCGAAGTCTGGCAGCTATGAGGATGCGGCCTTGGCGATGGAGCGGCTCGTGCCGGTCGATGTGCTGGGTTTGGGCGAGATGCGCCAGCGCTATGCCATGTTTACCGATCCCAATGGCGGTATTCTGGATGACCTGATGTTGGCCAATCTGGGCGATCATCTGTTTGTCGTGGTGAATGCCGGGTGCAAGGATGATGACATCGCCTTGATGCGGGAGGCCCTGTCGGACAGTTGCGAGATCGAGGTGCTGGATGACCGCGCGCTGCTGGCGTTGCAGGGGCCGCAGGCCGAGGCCGCCTTGGCGCGGTTGCAGCCCTCGGTGGCGGATATGAAATTTATGGATGTGGCGCGGGACGTCGATCTTGATGGGATCACGGTCACCCTGTCGCGGTCGGGTTACACCGGGGAGGATGGCTACGAGATTTCCGTCGCCAATGGTGACGCGGTGGCGCTGGCGCAGAAGCTGTTGGCGATGGAGGAGGTCGAACCGATCGGCCTTGGGGCGCGCGACAGTCTGCGCTTGGAAGGCGGGCTTTGCCTTTATGGTCACGACATCGACACCACCACCACGCCGGTCGAGGCGGCGCTGAACTGGGCGATCCAGAAGGTGCGGCGCGAAGATGGCGCCCGCGCGGGCGGCTTCCCGGGCGCGGGGGTGATCTTGCAACAACTGGCCGACGGCGCGCCGCGCAAGCGCGTGGGGTTGCTGCCCGAGGGGCGCGCGCCGATGCGTGAGGGGGTCGCCATTTATGATGCCGCCGAGGGTGGCAATGAGGTTGGCCGCGTGACCTCGGGCGGCTTTGGTCCGACGGTTGGCGGCCCGGTTGCCATGGGATATGTCAGCGCCGAGCATGCGAAGGTCGACACCGCGCTTTGGGGCGAGGTGCGCGGCAAGCGCTTGCCACTGACTGTCACGAAAATGCCGTTCGTCGCGGCGAACTTCAAACGCTGAATCTACACAGGGAACTCCATTATGAAATTTACCGAAGAGCATGAATGGCTGCGCGTCGAGGGTGACGAAGTGGTCGTGGGCATCACCAACCACGCCGCCGAGCAGCTGGGCGATGTCGTATTCGTGGAACTGCCTGAGGAAGGCACCACCGTCAGCAAGGACGACGAGGTCGTCGTGATCGAATCCGTGAAGGCGGCGTCGGACATCCTTGCGCCCATCGATGGCGAGATCACGGAAGTGAACGGCGCGCTGACCGACAACCCCAGCATGGTCAACGACGACCCGCAGGGCGAGGCGTGGTTCTTCAAGATGAAGGTCTCTGACGCCAGCCAGATGGACGACTTCATGGACGAAGCCGCCTATCAGAAATTCATCGGCTAAACCGCCGCGCGCGCCGGGGGACCGGCGATGCTGATCACCTGCGTCGCCCCATGGGCGGCGCGCCACAAACAGGGGGCGCCCTGCCGCGCCGTGACGAGGAACCCGACATGAGCTTCAAGCCCACCGATTATCTGCCCTATGATTTCGCCAATCGGCGTCACATTGGCCCGTCCCCTACCGAGATGTCTCAGATGCTCGACACCGTGGGCGCCGAGAGCCTTGATGCGCTGATCGACGACACGCTGCCGAAAGCGATTCGCGCGAAAGAACCGCTCGACTTCGGCAAGGCGATGAGCGAGCGTGAGGTGCTCGAGCACATGCGTCGCGTGGCGGGCAAGAACAAGGTGCTCACCAGCCTGATCGGTCAGGGCTACCACGGCACCGTCACGCCCCCGGCGATCCAGCGCAACATCCTTGAGAACCCGGCGTGGTACACCGCCTATACGCCCTACCAGCCCGAGATTTCGCAGGGCCGCCTCGAAGCGCTCTTGAACTTCCAGACCATGGTGAGCGACCTCACCGGGCTGGAGATTGCCAATGCCTCGCTGCTCGACGAGGCCACGGCCTGCGCCGAGGCGATGACCATGGCGCAGCGCAGTTCGAAATCGAAGGCCAAGGGCTTTTTCATCGACGCCAACTGCCACCCGCAGAACATCGCCGTGATGAAGACCCGCGCCGAGCCTCTGGGCATCGAGGTCATCGTCGGTGAGCCCGAGGAGATGGAGGCCGAGAAGGTCTTCGGCGCGATCTTCCAGTATCCCGGCACCTATGGCCATGTGCGCGACTTCACCGATCACATGGCGGCCCTGCACGAGGTCAAGGCCGTGGGCATCGTCACCGCCGACCCGCTGTCGCTGACCCTGCTGAAAGAGCCGGGTGCCATGGGCGCGGACATCGCCGTGGGCAGCACCCAGCGGTTCGGCGTGCCCGAGGGCTACGGCGGCCCGCATGCCGCCTATATGGCCTGTAAGGATTCCATGAAGCGTGCCATGCCGGGGCGGATCGTTGGTGTCTCCATCGACGCCCATGGCAACCGCGCCTATCGCCTGTCGTTGCAGACTCGCGAGCAGCATATTCGCCGTGAGAAGGCCACGTCGAACGTCTGCACCGCGCAGGCGCTGCTGGCTGTCATGGCCTCGATGTATGCCGTGTTCCACGGGCCCGAAGGCTTGAAAGCTATCGCGCAGCGCATCCACCGCAAGACCGTGCGTCTGGCCAAGGGGCTGGAGGCCGCGGGCTTCGAGGTGCAGCCGGATGCCTATTTCGACACGATCACCGTCGAGGTTGGCCCCCTGCAGGCCGCGGTGATGAAATCCGCCGTGGACGAGGGCATCAACCTGCGCCGCGTGGGCGAGAACTGCGTCGGCATCACGCTCGACGAGCGCACCCGCCCTGACACGATCGAAGCGGTCTGGCGCGCCTTCGGCATCCGTCAGGCGGATGATGATTTCACGCCCGAGTACCGTCTGCCCGAGGGGCTGCTGCGCACGAGCGATTACCTCACGCACCCGATCTTCCACATGAACCGCGCCGAGACCGAGATGATGCGCTACATGCGTCGCCTCGCGGACCGCGACCTCGCGCTCGACCGGGCGATGATTCCCTTGGGCTCCTGCACGATGAAGCTGAACTCCGCGGCCGAGATGATGCCGGTGACATGGCGCGAGTTCTCGCTCATCCACCCCTTCGTGCCCGCTGATCAGGCGCTTGGCTACCGCGAGATGATCGACGATCTCTCGGACAAACTCTGCGAGATCACCGGCTATGACGCGATCTCCATGCAGCCGAACTCCGGCGCGCAGGGCGAATACGCGGGCCTGCTGACCATCGCCGCCTACCACCGTTCGAAGGGCGAGGGGCACCGGAACATCTGCCTCATCCCCATGAGCGCCCACGGCACCAACCCAGCCTCGGCCCAAATGGTCGGCTGGAAGGTCGTGGTGATCAAGACCGCCTCCAACGGCGACATCGACCTTGAGGATTTCCGCGCCAAGGCCGACCAGCACAGCGAGAACCTCGCCGGTTGCATGATCACTTATCCCTCGACCCACGGCGTGTTCGAGGAGACTGTGCATGAGGTGACCAAGATCACCCATGACCACGGCGGGCAGGTCTATATCGACGGGGCCAACATGAACGCCATGGTGGGTCTCTCGCGCCCCGGCGATCTGGGCGGCGACGTGAGCCACCTGAACCTGCACAAGACCTTCTGCATCCCGCATGGCGGCGGCGGCCCCGGCATGGGCCCCATCGGCGTGAAATCGCATCTGATCGCGCATCTGCCGGGGCACCCGAACGAGGAAGGCGCCGCCGTTTCGGCCGCGCCCTACGGCTCTCCCTCCCTGCTGCCGATCTCTTGGTCCTACTGCCTGATGATGGGCGGGGACGGTCTGACGCAGGCGACCCGCGCGGCGATCCTGAACGCCAACTACATCGCCAAGCGGCTCGAAGGGGCTTACGACGTGCTCTACAAAGGCCCCTCCGGCCGGGTGGCGCATGAATGCATCATCGACGTGCGCCCTTACGAGGAGACCGCGGGGATCACCAACGAGGATGTCGCCAAGCGTCTGGTCGACTGCGGCTTCCACGCGCCGACGATGTCTTGGCCGGTGGCGGGCACGCTGATGGTGGAACCCACGGAGTCCGAGACCAAGGCCGAGCTGGACCGTTTCTGCGATGCGATGCTGGCGATCCGCGAAGAGATCCGCGAGATTGAGGAAGGCCGCATGGACCGCGCCAACAACCCGCTCAAGAACGCGCCGCACACGGTGGAGGATCTGGTGGTGGAATGGGGCGACCGGCCCTACAGCCGTGAGCAGGGCTGCTTCCCGCCCGGTGCCTTCCGCGTCGACAAATACTGGCCCCCGGTCAACCGTGTCGACAACGTGCATGGCGACCGCAACCTGATCTGCACCTGCCCGCCGCTGGAGGATTACGCCGAAGCGGCGGAGTAAGGTTCAGACCCAGAAACCACCTAAGGGCGCGGGATCATTCCTGCGCCCTTAGCATATCCGCGGGCCGGGCGTTCAGCGCCTTCAGCGCGAAGCCCAGACCGGCCAGCACCGTGGCCAAGACGCCGCCCGCGATGATCAGCAACGCATTGGGCCAGACCACGGCGAAATCAGTCTCCATGACGAAATGGCTCACGGCCCAACCACCGGTGATCCCGGCCAGCAACGCCACCGCCCCGGCAAAGAGGCCGAGCAGCGCGGCGCGCAGCACAAAGCTGGTGGCGATGGCACGGCGCGAGGCGCCCATGGTTTTCAGCAGCGCCGCCTCATAGCTGCGCGCGCCGGTGCCTGCGGCGGCGGCCCCGATCAGCACCATGAACCCCGTCGCCAGCGTGGCCAAGGCGCCAAAGGAAATGGCCGAGGCGAGCCCGGCCAGCACCGCCGCCACCCGGTCGATCGCATCGCGCACGCGGATGGCGGTGATGTTGGGGTATTCGCTGGCAAGATCGCGCAGGATCGCGGCCTCCGCCTCGGGTTCGGCATAGACGGTCGAGATGAAACTATGCGGCGCGCCTGAAAGGGCGGCGGGGTTCATCGTCAGCACGAAACCGATCCCGGCGGTCGAGAAATCGACCTCGCGAAAGCTGGTGATCGTGCCGGTGATGTCGCGGCCAAGGATGTTGACGCTGAGCGTGTCGCCCAGTTCCAGCCCGATCTCTTCGGCCTCTTCGGCGGCAAAGCTGATCTGCGGATCGCCGCTGTAATCCTGCGCCCACCATTCCCCCGCCGTGATGCGCGTGTCTTCGCCCGGCTGCGCGGCATAGGTCACCCCCCGGTCGCCGCGCACGACCCAGTGATCGCCCGCGACGTCACGCGCGGGGCGTCCGTTGATCTGGGTGATCACGCCGCGCAGCATCGGCGCACTTTCGATGCGCGACACGGCCGGATCGCCCTCAAGCCGCGCGGTATAGCCGGGCATCTGGTCTTTCTGGATATCGACGAAAAAGTAGGAGGGCGCCACATCAGGCAGGTTGCCCGAGATTGCCCGGCGCAGGTTGCCGTCGATCTGACCCACGGCGGCCAGCACCGAGAGGCCGAGGCCAAGCGCCAGCACCACCGCCGTCGCCCCTTCGCCGGGGCCGCCGATGGCCG
>NZ_SZNL01000210.1:0-252 GCF_005068605.1 Sulfitobacter sp. 15WGC
ATGACCTCGATGAGGCCGCGCTGAAGCCCTATTTCCAGCTTAACCGGATGATCGACGCGGCCTTCGACTGCGCCAACCGGCTGTTTGGGCTGGAGTTCGCAGCCCTCGACGTGCCGCTCTACCATCCGATTGCCGGGCGTGGGAAGTGACGCGGGACGGCCAGCATGTGGCGGTCTTTATCGGTGATTATTTCGCGCGCGGCTCGAAACGGTCGGGCGCGTGGTGCTCGGCCATGCGCGCGCAGGCGAAGTT
>NZ_SZNL01000211.1:0-252 GCF_005068605.1 Sulfitobacter sp. 15WGC
CTGTTTCAATCCCTTGCGGGCTATTCGGCCGCCATCATCGCGCTTCGGCGGGGTGGAGGCAAGCGCGCGATGGGGTGAATTCGCCCCAATTGCACGCGTCGTAAGACAGGGGCGCCGCACGGGCGCCTGATCGGTCAGGCTTCGGCCTGTTCCAGCGTCGGGTAATCGGTAAAGCCTTCACGCCCACCGCCATAGTAGGTATCGGTATCGCCCTCGTTCAGCGACCCGTTCATCTGCCAGCGGCGCGGCAGA
>NZ_SZNL01000212.1:0-251 GCF_005068605.1 Sulfitobacter sp. 15WGC
CGCGCCATTTTGCACTGCCATATCCATGATCTTGCAGATTTTCTGAGCATGGGTTTCCGAGAGCGAGCCGCCGAAGACGGTGAAATCCTGGCTAAAGACATAGACGAGGCGGCCGTTAATCGTGCCCAGCCGGTGACCACACCATCGCCCGCGGGCTTTTGATCCTGCATGCCGAAATCGGTGCAGCGGTGGGTGACGAACATGTCGAATTCCTCGAAGGAGCCTTCGTCGAGCAGCAGATCGACGCGCTC
>NZ_SZNL01000213.1:0-250 GCF_005068605.1 Sulfitobacter sp. 15WGC
AAGGGCGCGCAATTGAAGCGAAGTGTCCGGAAAACCTGTGAAAGAGACATGATCGGCGCTGATCTAGCATCATTCTTCGTCCAAACGGAGGACCAGATCCACAACGTGGGCCTTACAATGCTCAAAACGAGGGTAGTGGGCTGACAGGCCTGCGGCGCAAATATGAGGATTTACTTACACTCGCCGAAGACTTGGTACGCCAGAGGAATGTTAGCTGCGAAGAATACCATTACGACCCCGCGGCTAGCGT
>NZ_SZNL01000214.1:0-250 GCF_005068605.1 Sulfitobacter sp. 15WGC
CTGGCCATCTTCCAATACATCAACGGCTTCTACAATCCGCGAAGGCGGCACTCAGCACTGGGTTGGAAAAGCCCGGTCGCTTTCGAAAGGAAAGTGGCCTAAACGAGCACGTGGGGCGGCACAAAAAACGCGACAGGTCCAGTCTTTGTGAACACCACAATGGCGCAGGACACTCCGGCATAGGGACGGAACACGCCTGAGGGCATCTTGATGATCGCGTCGAGTTTGTGATCCTCGACCAGCATGCCGC
>NZ_SZNL01000215.1:0-250 GCF_005068605.1 Sulfitobacter sp. 15WGC
AAACCGCGCAACGCGCCCCCGGTATGGACGATTTGAAAGTGGCTTCCATGAAAAAGGAAAAACTGCGTTTGAAAGAGGAGATTAGCCGCCTGTCGAGCTGACCCTTACCGCGCAATGCGGCGTTTTTTGATCGCTGTCGTTCCGCTTTGGCGGGGCGGCAGACTGGATGGCCAGTAAGTGCCGCATTCGGCTTTCATTTGTCGCATTAAAAAAGGCCAGTCTTGGGAAAAGACTGGCCCAATAAATTTCT
>NZ_SZNL01000216.1:0-250 GCF_005068605.1 Sulfitobacter sp. 15WGC
TTTTCTTGGCGCTGGATTTTCCGCCGCCCGCTTCTTTCAGGCTCTCTTTCAGCGCGCCCATAAGGTCGATCACATTCTCGCCCTCGGCGGCGCTGTCATCCCCGGTCTGCACGCGCGGGGTCTTTTTTGTTCTTCACCTTCGCATCCAACAGCTTTTGCATCGCCTCGGCATATTTGTCGGTATAGGCGGAGGCGTCGAAGGGCGCGGTTTTCTTGTCGATGAGCGAAGTCGCGACATCGAGCAATTCCT
>NZ_SZNL01000217.1:0-250 GCF_005068605.1 Sulfitobacter sp. 15WGC
GACGACGGTGTTGGATTTCGCGGTTGAAAGCTGGGCCGAGGTGGCCCCCGGCAGCGGCCTGCTGCACGCCTTCACCGTCCCCAAACAACTGGTTTAAAACGCAAGCGCCCCGACCGAATGGCCGGGGCGTAGGTTTTACCTTGGTCCGATTTGCCCGGTTCAGTGCCCGAGAATCTGGCTCAGGAACAGCTGCGTGCGCGGGCTTTGCGGGTTGTTGAAGAAAGCCTCCGGCTCGTTCTGCTCAACAATC
>NZ_SZNL01000218.1:0-249 GCF_005068605.1 Sulfitobacter sp. 15WGC
GCCTTGATGTAGGGTACGGGTACTGCAGTAAAGTGAGGCCCCGGGCCGAAGATCACAACTCTTCGACCCGGGCAGTTCAACCGCAACTGTGATCGCGGCAAACCAGGCCCGGCGGAATCTCGAAAAACGCCGGACCACATTGCCAGAGAAGGAGATATTCCCATGGCAACCTACGAACACCATATGACTGGTGTAGCGCTCAATGACATTTCGATTAAGCGAAAGCAACTGACGCTTGATGAGGCGGTA
>NZ_SZNL01000219.1:0-249 GCF_005068605.1 Sulfitobacter sp. 15WGC
ACAAGTGGGTGACGGCGCATCGTGACACCAATGTGGTGCCTGACAAGGACTTGGAACTTGCCCGGGAGAATGAACGGCTTCGGCGAGAGAACCGCATTCTCAAGGAGGAGAGGGAGATTCTAAAAAAAGGCAACGCAGTTCTTCGCGGGGCAAAAGCCATGAGGTTTCGGTTCATCGAAGAACACCGTCACGCCTTCTGCGCCAAGCGGATGTGTGACGTGCTGGGTGTCAGCTCACGCGGCCTGCGCG
>NZ_SZNL01000021.1:0-12714 GCF_005068605.1 Sulfitobacter sp. 15WGC
CCGAAGTCGGTCTGGAACCGTATTCCGCAGGACCGGCGGGATGATCTGATCGAGTTTGCGCTGGAACATGAGGCGCTGACCACACGCGAACTGGCCGTCAAATATACTGATGAGAAGCGGTATTTTATCTCTGAATCATCGACTTACCGCATTCTGAAAGCTGCCGATCTGATCACGGCACCCGAGTATGTGGTGATCAAGGCTGCCGATGAGTTCTCGGACAAAACCACGGCGATCAATCAGATGTGGCAGACCGACTTCACCTACTTCAAGATCATCGGCTGGGGCTGGTATTACCTCAGCACGATCCTGGACGATTACAGCCGGTATATCATTGCCTGGAAGCTCTGCACGACCATGCGAGCCGAGGACGTGACAGACACCATTGAGCTGGCTCTTACGGCGTCTGGCTGCGACCAAGCCGTGGTCCGACACAAGCCGCGCCTGCTCAGCGACAACGGGTCGTGCTACATATCCGGCGACCTGGCCAAATGGCTGGGGGACCAGAAAATGGATCACGTTCGCGGTGCGCCGTTCCATCCGCAAACCCAGGGCAAAATCGAGCGCTGGCATCAGACCATGAAGAACCGGGTTCTACTGGAAAACTACTACCTGCCCGGCGATCTTGAACGCCAGATCGGGGCCTTCGTCGACTATTACAACAACCAGCGCTACCACGAGAGCCTGAGCAACGTCACACCCGCTGACGTCTATTTTGGACGTGACAAAGCCATCATCAGAGAAAGGGAAAAGATCAAGAAAATGACGATCCAAAGCCGCCGCTTGCAACATCAAAAACAAGCAGCATAATCAATCACGCAAACGAACCAGAGCCTCCAAAGTTCAAGCCGCTCTGATGTCCCATTTTATATGACGACGGACATCTTCTGGGGGTACCGTTCGTATTCCAAATGGCTGATACCGCCAACTTTTTGCGCAAAGGTCCTAATCGGCTGGCGGTCTACCCGCGTGCGCCCTCGTGGAAGGTATGCGGGATCAGGAGGGTCAGAATGTATGCATACTCTCTGCCCGAAGGGGGGGCATGGAAGGCGAATCGGGAGGGTTTAACCGTTGCCCGTCCATCATATCCTAAAGGAGGAGATAGCCGTCGACCGACATCAGAGAGGGAAGGACAGCAGGGGGCGGCAAAAGGTGTGACGATTGCTCGTGATCAAAGCGTATCCCCGCTCGAGTCCGCAAAGGTTATCCATGTGAGTTCCCGAGAGCATGTCTGCGGCGAGTAGGAGAGCGCCTTATGGAAAGCTTCACAACGATAAAATTTGGTCGATGAGATGAGCGAAACAGTCCGAGACAGCGCCGTTTGGGTGGCAAAAGCCGGTCTGTGGTTCTATGCAAGTTCGGCTATCTGATTTCGGCCTAACGAAATCAGAGGTTCAACGTCGTTTCGGGTCGAGAAAGCCGGCAATGGCGCAGATATATTTGCACTGTTCCATCGAAGCCATGGACCGAATGAAATGCGCGGCGCTCTGTGCGATCGCCGCGCAAACCTTTAGGCAAATCGCCCAAATTTAAGAATATCGCGCGCGGCTATACGCCTGCCTACACCCCCTCAAAAATCCAAATTCTCCACGCTCAGCGCGTTCTGCTGGATGAACTCGCGGCGCGGCTCGACCACGTCGCCCATCAGCTTGGTGAAGAGATCGTCGGCCTCAGCCATATCCTCCACGCGGACCTGCAGCAGCGTGCGCGCGTCCGGATCGAGGGTGGTTTCCCACAGCTGGTCGGGGTTCATCTCGCCCAAACCCTTGTAGCGTTGCAGCGACAGGCCTTTCTCGCCCTCGGCAAGGACCGCGTTGAGCAGGTCCATGGGGCCATAGATCATCTGGCTGCGGTCCTTGCGGATCAGCTTGGCGGGCTGGTCGTAGACCTCCTGCAGGTGTTGGGTGAAGCTGCCGGATTTCTTCGCCTCGCCCGAGCGCAGCATGCGGCCGTCGAGCGTGCGCACCTCTTCCACGCCGCGCAAGATGCGGGCGAGGCGGATGCCGTGGTCTTGCGTAATGCGGCCCTGCCAGCCGCGCTCGTATTCCAGCGCGATCAGGTTCAGACGATCGGCGACCTTGTCGGCCACGCCCTGCAGGTCGCTGTCCACCGCGCCCTCGACAAAGGCCCCGGCGATGGCGGCCTGTTCGAGGATGTGGCGCGGGTAGTGGGTCGGGAAAGCCTCCAGCACGCGTTTTAGCTGGCGCGCCATGTCGACCACGCGGGTGAGGTCTTGGCCGGTGATTTCTTCGCCGTTGCCTTGGCGCAGCATGGCGCCGTCGACACCCTGCTGGATCAGGTAGTCCTCCATCGCGGCCTCATCCTTGAGGTAAACCTCGGACTTGCCGCGCGAAACTTTATAGAGCGGCGGCTGCGCGATGTAGAGATGGCCGTTCTCGATAAGCTCGGGCATCTGGCGGTAGAAGAAGGTCAGCAAAAGCGTGCGGATATGCGCGCCGTCGACGTCGGCGTCGGTCATGATGACGATCTTGTGGTAGCGCAGCTTGTCGATGTTGAACTCGTCGCGCCCGATCCCGGTGCCGAGCGCCATCACGAGGTTGCCGATCTCCTGAGAGCCCAGCATCCGGTCGAAACGCGCGCGCTCCACGTTGAGGATCTTACCCTTGAGCGGCAGGATCGCCTGCGTCTGCCGGTCACGTCCGGTCTGGGCCGAGCCGCCCGCGCTGTCCCCCTCGACGAGGAAGACTTCGGTCTTGGCCGGGTCTTTCTCCGAGCAATCCTTGAGCTTCCCGGCGAGGAAGTTGACGTCCATCGCCGTCTTGCGCCGGGTCAACTCGCGCGCCTTGCGGGCCGCCTCGCGGGCCTGTGCGGCCTCGACGATCTTGCCGACGATCTGCTTGGCCTCATTGGGGTTCTCCTCGAACCATTCGGCGAGGCGCTCGTTCATCAGGCCTTCGACCGCCGGGCGCACTTCGGAGGAGACCAGCTTGTCCTTGGTCTGCGACGAGAACTTCGGATCGGGCACCTTCACCGACAGCACGCAGGTCAGACCCTCGCGGGCGTCGTCGCCGGTGAAGCTGATCTTCTCCTTCTTGGCGATGCCGCTGGTCTGGGCATAGGCGTTAATCGTCCGCGTCAGCGCGCCGCGGAAGCCCGCCATATGGGTGCCGCCGTCGCGCTGCGGGATGTTGTTGGTGAAGGGCAGCACCGTCTCGTGGTAGCTGTCGTTCCACCACATGGCGACCTCGATGCCGATGTCGTCGCGCTCCCCGGTGATGAAGATCGGCTCGTCCATGACCGCGTGTTTGTGCCGGTCGAGGTATTTGACGAATTCCTTCACGCCACCTTCGTAGTAGAGCTCAGTCTGCAGCGGCTCGACGGGGCGTTCGTCCTTCAGGATGATGCGCACGCCGGAGTTCAAAAAGGCCAGTTCGCGCAGGCGCTTTTCCAGCGTCTCAAAGCTGTAGTCGATGTTCGAGAAGGTCTCGGTCGAGGCCATGAAGCGCACCTCGGTGCCGGTGCGGTCGGTCTCGCCCACGACTTCGAGGTGTTTGGTGGTGAAGCCACCCTCAAAACGCGCGATATGTTCCTTGCCCTCGCGCCAGATGCGCAGTTCCAGCCAGTCCGAGAGCGCGTTCACGACCGAGACGCCGACGCCGTGCAGACCGCCCGAGACCTTGTAGGAGTTGCTGTCGAACTTCCCGCCCGCGTGCAGCTGGGTCATGATGACCTCGGCCGCCGAGACGCCCTCTTCCTCATGGATGCCCACGGGGATGCCGCGGCCATTGTCGCTGACCGATACGCTGGAATCCGCGTGGATCGTGACCGTCACCGCGTCGGCGTGACCGGCCAGCGCTTCGTCGATGCCGTTGTCCACGACCTCATACACCATGTGGTGCAGGCCTGAGCCGTCATCGGTGTCCCCGATATACATGCCGGGGCGTTTGCGAACGGCCTCCAACCCTTTGAGAACCTTGATGGAATCGGCACCGTATTCCTGTGGTGTCAGATCAGTGTCGGACATGCGGAAAAAACCCTTATCGTTTGCCCGATTTATAGTGGTTTGGCCGGGGATTGTCACGCGAATGACACAAGATTTTGTGTCAGGCGAAGGGGATGATCAGGCCCACGAAAACCAGCATCGCGCCGGAGATCAGATTGATCCGCCGCAGAGTGCGCGGGGCGGTCAGAAAGCCGCGCAGATGGCCCACCAGGAGGGCAATCACGAGGTTGCCGACAAGCGGCACGATGACCGAAGCGGCGAGGATCAGCCCGATGTCGGGGGCGGTGACCTTGCGCAGGTCGAAGAAGCCGGGCAGCACGCCCATGTAGAACAGCACCGCCTTGGGATTGCCGAGGATCGCGATGAGCCCCGCGATGAAACCGGGCCACATGCCGGGGCGGGTGAGGCGGCTGTCGGTGTCGATCTTCGCACCCGCCTGCCGGATCAGGCCCAACCCCATGGCGATGAAGACCAGCGCCGCGGTCCAGCGCAGCACCTCCATAAGCGTGTCGAAGGCCGAGACGATCCAAGTGATCCCCAAGATCGCCACCAGCGGCCAGAGCATGTCGCCGATCGCGACGCCGAGCGCCAGCGGCCACGCCGCCTGAAACCCGCCCGAAAGCGCCCGGGCCATCATCGCCAGCCAGACCGGGCCGGGGGTGAGGAAGAGGATCAGGAGTGCGCCGCAGTAAAGCAGCAGGTCGGTGGGCGAGAGGGTCATGGCTGCCGCGCCACCTGCGACAGGCCGTCATCCTCGGTGACTTCCACGTATTGCGCGCGGTCCCCGAGGCTGTCGAAAAGCTCCGGCCCCGTGCCGGTCATCCAAGCCTGCGCGCCGAGCGCCGTGATCTCGTCGTAAAGCGCCGCGCGGCGGCCCGCGTCGAGATGCGCGGCCACCTCGTCCAGCAGCAGGATCGGCGGGGCGCCGAAATCGGCGGCGATGGCGCGGGCATTGGCGAGGATGAGCGAGACCAGCAGCGCCTTCTGTTCCCCGGTGGAGCAATCCCGCGCGGCGATGCCCTTGGCGGCATAGGTGCCCTCGAGGTCCGCGCGGTGCGGGCCGATCAGCGTGCGGCCGGCGGCGACATCGCGCATCCGGTTGTCCGACAGCGCCCGGCGCAGCCCTTCGGCGCTGTCGGGCATGTCGTTTTGCAGCATCAGCGTGGCGATGGGGAAGGCGGTCTGCGCCTCCTCCTGCGCGTTCGCGAGGGCCGTGAGGGCCTGTTGCCGGTTGGCATGGATCTGCGCCCCGGTCTCGGCCATGCGGTCTTCGAGGGCGGCGTACCACGCGGGCTCGCGGACCATGTCCTTCAGCAGGCGGTTGCGCTCGCGCATGGCCTTTTCATAGCTCAGCGACAGTTCGGCGTGATCGGGCAGCATCGACAGCGTCACCCGGTCGAGAAACCGCCGCCGCCCCTCGGCGCCTTCGATCCAGAGCCGATCCATCGCGGGGATGAGCCAGAGCACGCGGGCTATGCGGCCAAGCGCTGTCTGGGCTGCAGCTTTGCCGTCGATCTTGGTCTGCCGGGCGGCGCCGCCCTCGGACCAGATCTCGGCCTCATGCAGCACGCTTGGCCCATGCAAGACCCCGGTGATTTTCCAGCCCAGAGCCTCGGGACGGCGGGTCATGTCTTGCGCGCTGCTGCGCCGCAGCCCGCGTCCGGGCGACAGGAGCGAGATTGCTTCAATGACGTTGGTCTTGCCCGCGCCGTTGGGGCCGTAGAGCGCCACGGGACGTGCGTCGACCTCGATCACCGCGCGTTTGTGCGAGCGGAAATGCGACAGGCCGAGGTTGGAGAGATACAGCTGCGCCATTCAGACCCCGTTTTCTTTCAAAGAAAACGGCGCGGAAATTTTGAAAATTTCCGCCAGCGTCACACGCGCATCGGCATGACGACATAGACCGCAGAGGTATCGGTGCCTTCGCGCATCAGGGTCGGATCGCCCGAGGAGTTGAATAGGAAGACGGCGTTTTCGCGGTCCACCTGACTTGCGATCTCCAGCAGGTATTTCGCGTTGAAGCCGATTTCGAGCCGCTCGTCGCCATAGGCTACGGCCAGCTCTTCCTCCGCCGCACCGCTGTCCGGCGCGTTGACCGACAGCACCAGGCGGTCTTCGTCGAGTTGCAGTTTCACGGCGCGGGAGCGCTCGGAAGAGACGGTCGCCACGCGGTCCACCGCGCGGGCAAAATCGGCAGCGTCCACTTCCATCTTGCGGGTGTTTCCCTGCGGGATCACGCGGGTGTAGTCGGGGAAGGTGCCGTCGATGACCTTCGAGGTCAGGGTGATGGCGGGGGTGGCGAAACGGATCTTGGTCTCGGACACGGACACCGCGATTTCCATCTCATCATCGTCGAGCAGTTTGCGCAGCTCGCCCACGGTCTTGCGGGGCACGATCACGCCGGGCATCTCAGACGCCCCCTCGGGCATCTCGGCGTCGATCCGGGCCAGACGGTGACCGTCGGTCGCCACGCAGCGCAGGGCCTTGCCACCCTCGGCGTCCGCCACATGCAGGTAGACCCCGTTGAGGTAATAACGCGTCTCCTCGGTGGAGATGGCGAATTTCGACTTGTCGAACAGGCGGCGCAGCACCGGGGCCGGGGCCGAGAAGTTCGAGGCATACTCGGACGACGCCATGACCGGGAAGTCCTCGCGCGGCAGGGTGGCCAGCGAGAAGTTAGAGCGGCCCGCTTCGACCGTCAGGCGGCCAGCGGCGCTGTCGGCGGTGAGGCTAATCAGCGCGCCGTCGGGCAGCTTGCGCACGATCTCATGCAGCAGCGTGGCTGAGACGGTGGTGGCACCTGCGCGTTCAACTTGCGCGGCGACCTTGTCGACCACCTCGATATCCAGATCGGTGGCGCGGAAGGAGACATCGCTGCCCTCGGCCTCGATCAGCACGTTGGCGAGGATCGGAATGGTGTTGCGGCGCTCGACCACGGATTGGGCTTGCGAAACGGCTTTGAGCAGTGCCGCGCGTTCGATGCTGAATTTCATATGCCTTCTCCCATACCGACTGCCGGGAGAGGCAAACTACCCGGTTCCCACGCTTACACAAGAACTTTTGTGGCTTTGTTGAAGTGAATGCAAGAGGGGCGCAAGCTGCGCCCCCGATCGCTGTTTGACCGTGTCCTGAGGACAACCCTCAGGCCGCTATGATTAGGATTCGAGCGCCCGGCGCAGCAGTTCCAGATCCTCGGCGATCTGCCCGTCCGAGACCTTGAGTTCTTCGATGCGGCGCACCCCGTGCATGACGGTGGTGTGGTCGCGCCCGCCAAAGCGGCGGCCGA
This sequence comes from Sulfitobacter sp. 15WGC, assembly GCF_005068605.1. NCBI lineage: Bacteria > Pseudomonadati > Pseudomonadota > Alphaproteobacteria > Rhodobacterales > Roseobacteraceae > Sulfitobacter > Sulfitobacter sp. 15WGC. The sequence continues at coordinate 7,251 of NZ_SZNL01000021.1, forward strand.
TCTCGGGCAGGGAGCGGCTGGTCATCTGCTTGCACAGATACATCGCCACCTGACGCGGACGCGCGTAGCTGCGCAGGCGCTTGGGGCCGATCATGTCGCTCAGGCGGATGTTGTAGTGGTCGGAAACCTTGCGCTGAATTTCCTCGACCGAAATCTTGCGCTCCGAGGCGCGCAGCACGTCGGCCAGACAATCCTGCGTTAGCCCCATGTCGATCTCGCGGCCCACCAGCGAGGCGAAGGCGAAGAGACGGGTCAGCGCACCTTCGAGCACACGGACGTTCGAGGTGATGCGATGCGCGAGGAATTCCAACACGCCATCGGCCACTTCGAGGTCGGGGTAGGTCTTGCGCTGCACGTCGACCTTGCTTTGCAGGATGCCGAGGCGCAACTCGTAGTCCGTGGGGTGCAGGTCCACGATCAACCCGCATTGCAGGCGCGATTTCACGCGGTCTTCGAGATCCTTGATCTCACCCGGGGCGCGGTCGGCGGAGATGATGATTTGCTTGTGCTGGTCGACGAGCGCGTTGAACGTGTGGAAGAACTCTTCCTGCGTGGAATCCTTGCCCGCGATGAACTGCACGTCATCAACCATCAACACGTCGACGGAGCGGAAGATTTCCTTGAAATCCATCATCTTACGGTCGCGCAGGGCCTGCACGAAACGGTACATGAACTGTTCAGCCGAGAGGTAGAGCACGTTCATCTCGGGCTTGCGCTCATGCAGCTCGCGGGCAATCGCGTGCATCAGGTGGGTCTTGCCAAGGCCGACGCCCCCATAAAGGAACAGCGGGTTGAAGGTCACGGGGCCGCCTTCGGCGACACGGCGGGCGGCGGCATGGGCCAGTTCGTTGGGCTTGCCGACGACGAAATTGTCAAAGCTGAAGCGCGGGTCGAGCGGGGCGGTGCTGAGCTGCGAATTGGCGGCAGGTTTCGCGGCAGCCGAGGTCTGACGCGCAGCCGGGGCGGGCTTTTCGGCGGCAGGGGTGGGCTGCTGATTCAGGGCAAAGTTCAGGCGCGTGGCATCGGTGCCCGTCGCGTTGATCTCATGCAGAATCAGGTCCGAGAAGTTCTGGCTGACGTAGTTGCCGAAGAAGTTCGTCGGCACTTTGAGTGTCACGATTCCGTCTTCGACGGCGCCGGGCACAAGCGGTTCAATCCAGGTGGTGTAGTTGTTCTGCCCCACGGTCTTTAGAAGCCGCTCTTTGATCTCGCCCCAGTGATCTAATGTCATCGTGCCTTACGTCCCGCTTTGCTCTTCGCACAGAGGCCGAGTGGATCCCGGCCCTTAATATTGTTTCACCCGGCAACAGGTCATCCACCCGGTCCCACACGGATGACCGACCTGTGTCCTTCGGACTTTTAAAGAATGGCCTGCCCATGAGCCTTCTGTGCCGTAAACCGGCGCAAGAGGCGCTGAACGAACCGTTCGTGTTCTCATCGACAGGGTAAACGTGCTGGCAGCAGCATTCACGATGGTGCGCGGAACCGTCTGTGAACGGTCACTTGCACCCCCCTGAATTTGGCATTCTGCCAGTTGGCTGACGCCGTGTTCAGGGCCTGTCCCCCCAAGCGAAATGAATCGCTGGACCTTTGGTAGCAAGTGTTTCCGGTTCGCTTCAACATATCTTCCATCTTGACTCAGAGATTGCCGGAAAAGAATCTCTGGCGTGTTTTTTTCGCTGCACCCGCACGAAAAAAAGGCGCCGCAATGCGGCGCCTCTTGTGTTTCTAAGGGCTTGGCTATGAAGCCAAATTAGCCCAGTGCTTTGACCCGCGCGGACAGGCGCGACATTTTGCGCGACGCGGTATTCTTGTGGAAAACGCCTTTGGTGACGCCGCGCATCAGCTCGGGCTGGGCGGCTTTCAGAGCGGCGGTTGCGGCTTCTTTATCACCGGAGGTGATCGCCTCTTCGACCTTGCGCAGGTAGGTGCGGATGCGCGAACGGCGTGCTTTGTTGATCGCAAAACGCTTTTCGTTTTGACGGGCGCGCTTTGCGGATTGACGGGTGTTTGCCATGAGTATCAGCCTTCGGGTTCATATGTTGCGTAGCAATGCGTGACGCCAACCCGACCGGAAATCCGGACCCCCTTGGGGTAGGTGATTCTAGCCAGAGCGGGCTGCACGCGCATGTATTGGTGCCGCCTATAAGGCAGCGGGCGCGGCAATGCAAGCCGCGCCGGGGGCGACGCTTATTTGTCGCGGAATTGCGCTTCGCGCTTTTCGAGGAAGGCAGACATGCCCTCTTTCTGGTCTTCGGTGTTGAACAGCGAATGGAACATGCGGCGTTCGAACAGCAGCCCCTCACTCAGCGGCACCTCATAGGCGCGGTTCACGCATTCCTTGACCACGGTGGCCGAGATCATGGATTTCTCGGCGATCTTGGCTGCGGCGCCCATCGCCTCTTCCATCAGCTTTTTCACCGGCACTACGCGCGACACGAGGCCCGAGCGTTCGGCTTCTTCGGCATCCATGAAGCGGCCCGTGAGGTTCATGTCCATCGCCTTGGACTTGCCTACCAGACGGGTCAGACGCTGGGTGCCGCCGATGCCCGCCACGACGCCGAGGTTGATCTCGGGCTGGCCGAACTTGGCGCTTTCCGAACAGATGATGAAGTCGCACATCATCGCCAGCTCGCAGCCCCCGCCGAGGGCATAGCCCGACACGGCGGCGATAATCGGCTTGCGCACCCGCAGGATCTGATCGGTTTCGGGCGTGAAAAGATCCCCCATGAAGACGTCGACAAAGCTTTTCTCGCGCATCATCGCGATATCGGCCCCGGCGGCGAATGCCTTTTCCGAGCCGGTGATGACGATGCAGCGGACCTTGTCGTTTTCCTGCGCGCTTTTCAGCGCCTTGGCGAGTTCACCCAGCAGCGCCTCGTTGAGCGCGTTCAGCGCATCCGGGCGGTTCAGGGTGATCAGGGCCACATGGTTGTCCACGTCCACGGTGATCGTTTCGTAAGCCATCAAGAATGCTCTTTGTTGTTGCGCTCAGGGGAATGTGCATACCACGGCACCCCCATGTTTCAAGTTATCTTTGGCAACGCGGACAATAGAAGGAAGCGCGTCCGCTTTGCACGATGCGCGCGATTGCCCCATCGCAGCCCGGTCTGCGGCAGGCTTGGCCCTCGCGGCCATAGACGTCGAAACTATGTTGGAAATAGCCCAATTCGCCATCCGCCTGCCGAAAATCCTTGAGCGACGATCCCCCCGCCGTGATCGCATCGGCCAGCACTTGGCGGATGATCGGCACCAGCCCGGCGACCCGCGTGGCCGAGATGCGCCCGGCCTTGCGGGCCGGGTGAATCCCCGCGCGGTAAAGCGCTTCGCAGACATAGATATTGCCCAAGCCCGCCACGATCCGTTGATCCAGCAGCGCCGATTTGATCGGCGTGTTGCGGCCTTTCAGCGCGGCGACCAGATGCGCTTCGTGAAAGTCGTTGCCCAAGGGTTCCGGCCCGAGCGAGGCCAGCAGCTTGTGTGTCTCGGCCCCGGCGGTGGGCATCAGATCCATCGCGCCGAAACGGCGCGGGTCGTTAAAGGTGATCCGCACACCGTTACCCATATGCAACACGACATGGTCATGTTTCTCGGGCGCGGGGTGGTTGTGCTGAAATTGCCCCAGAGGGTCGCCCGAAACGAGCATTCGCCCGGACATGCCCAGATGCACCAAGAGCGATTCCCCGCTCGCCAGATCGGCGAGGATGTATTTCGACCGCCGCCGCAGCAGGCCGACGCGCTGCCCGGTCAGCCGCTCCGCCATCCGCTCGGGGAAGGGCCAGCGCAGGTCGGGGCGGTTCACCTCGGCGCGGGCGATCACTTGGCCCTCCATCGCGGGGGCCAGCCCCCGGCGGACGGTTTCGACCTCTGGCAGTTCCGGCATCTCGGTTTCCCCTCTGGCTTGCCTGTGACAAAAGGCACGCATTGTCCCTGCCCCCCGGCACCCTATAACAAGGGACAGAACCAGAGGATCGCAAGAGCAGATGACCCAGGACGCTGACAAAACAACCCATTTCGGTTTCGAGACCGTGCCCGAACATGAAAAGGCCGGGCGCGTGCAGGGTGTGTTCAACTCCGTCGCCAGCAAATACGACATCATGAACGATGTGATGAGTATGGGGATCCACCGCGTATGGAAGGAAGCGATGATGGACTGGCTCGCCCCGCGCCCCGGGCAGAAACTGCTCGATGTGGCGGGGGGCACCGGCGATGTGTCTTTCAAATTCCTCAAACGTGCCGGTCACGGCCATGCCACTGTGCTCGACCTGACCGAGCCGATGCTGGTCGAAGGCCGCCAGCGGGCCGAGGCGGACAGGCTGACCGGCAGCCTTGACTGGGTCGTGGGCGACGCCATGGCGCTGCCGTTCCCCGACAACACCTTCGACGTTTACACAATCAGCTTCGGCATCCGCAACGTGACCCGCCCGCAAGAGGCGCTGAACGAGGCGTACCGCGTGCTGCGCCCCGGTGGCCGTCTGATGGTGTTGGAGTTCAGCCAACTGCCCAACCCGGCAATGCAGAAAGCCTATGACCTCTACAGTTTCAACGTGATCCCGCGCATGGGTCAAGCCATCGCGGGCGACCGCGACAGCTATCAATATCTGGTCGAATCGATCCGTAATTTCCCCGATCAAGAGACCTTCCTGTCGATGGTGCGCGCGGCGGGCTTTGGGCAGGCCAAATATCGCAACCTGTCGATGGGGATCGCGGCGCTGCATTCGGGTTGGAAACTCTGATGCGCGGTCCGCACAACATTTGGCGGTTGATCCGCACGGGCGCGACCTTGGAACGCGCCGGGGCGATGAATGTGGTGCTGGATGCTTTCGATGCCTCCCCGCCGCTGCGTTTCGTGGCCCGCGCGCTTGGCCTGCCGTTCAAATGGCTGGGCTACAAGGGCGACCCGACGATGCCGCCCGCCACCCGCGCGCTCACGGCGCTTGGCCCGGCCTACATCAAATTCGGTCAGGTATTGTCGACCCGCCCCGACGTGGTGGGCGACGATCTGGCGGTGCAATTGCGCGTGTTGCAAGACAAGTTGCCGCCCTTTGACATGGCGCTGGCCCGCAGCGCGGTCGAGCAAGAGTTGGGCGAGCCGGTCAGCGCGATCTTTTCCGAGTTCAGCGAACCCGTCGCCGCGGCCTCCATCGCGCAGGTGCATCACGCGCGGCTGGCCGAGACCGGCGAAGAGGTCGCCGTCAAAGTCCTGCGGCCCGGCATCGAAAAAGCCTTCCGCAAGGACATTGACGCCTTCTACCTCGCCGCCCGCATGGCCGAGATTTTCCCGCCCGGGTCGCGCCGCCTGCGCCCGATGGAGGTGATCGAACATTTCGATGGCGTCGTGCGGGGGGAGCTGGACCTGCGGCTCGAAAGTTCCGCCGCGTCAGAGTTCGCCGCCAACACCAAGGATGACGCCGGGTTTCAACTGCCCGAGATCAAATGGAATTATTCGGGCCGCCGCGTGATG
>NZ_SZNL01000021.1:12813-41476 GCF_005068605.1 Sulfitobacter sp. 15WGC
TCGTGCGGGGGGAGCTGGACCTGCGGCTCGAAAGTTCCGCCGCGTCAGAGTTCGCCGCCAACACCAAGGATGACGCCGGGTTTCAACTGCCCGAGATCAAATGGAATTATTCGGGCCGCCGCGTGATGACGCTGGGCTGGGCCGATGGGCTGCCGTTGGGCGACAATGCCGCGCTGGATGCGGCGGGGCACGACCGGGTGGCGCTGTCGGAGCGGGTGTTGCAACTCTTCCTTCAGCACGCCCTGCGCGACGGTTATTTCCACGCCGACATGCATCAGGGCAATCTCAAGGTCGCGGCCAACGGCGACATCATCGCCTATGACTTCGGCATCATGGGCCATATCGACAGCTACACCCGCCGGGTCTATGCCGAGATTCTCTATGGCTTCATCCGCCGCGATTACCAGCGCGTCGCCAAGGTGCATTTCGAGGCGGGTTATGTGCCCGCCGACAAGGACGTCGATGAATTCGCCCGCGCCCTGCGTGCGGTGGGTGAGCCGATTTTCGGCATGGACGCCACCCGCATCTCCATGGCGCGGTTGCTGACCTATCTGTTCGAGGTGACCGAGCGTTTCGGCATGGAAACCCGGACCGAGTTGATCTTGCTGCAACGCACCATGGTCGTGGTCGAGGGCGTGGCCCGCTCGCTCAACCCGCATATCAACATCTGGGAAGTCGCCAGCCCCATCGTGACCGACTATATCACCCAGTCACTCGGTCCGCGGGCCATCGTCTCTGATCTGCGCGACACGGCGATGGTCATGGCCCGTTTCGGCCCCCGCCTGCCCGGGCTGGTCGAGCAGGCGCTGAACCGTCAGACCGAAGAGCAGGCCGAGCGCCAACCCCGTTTCTGGGGCTATATCGCGGCGACTGCGGTGATGTCTGGCGTGGCCGGGGCCACCACAATCGCCCTAATCGGCGCACTGCTTTAGGGCAGGGGGCCGCGAGGCCCCCCCGGCCTTTAGGCGATACGTTCGATGGCCATGGCGATGCCTTGCCCGCCGCCGATGCACATGGTGATCAACGCGCGTTTGCCGCCGATCCGCTCCAACTCATACAGCGCCTTCACGGTGATGATCGCGCCCGTCGCGCCGACCGGGTGACCAAGCGCGATGGCCCCGCCGTTGGGGTTCACCTTTGCCGGGTCGAAGCCAAGCTCCTTGCTCACCGCCAGCGCCTGGCTCGCGAAAGCCTCGTTGCTTTCGATCACGTCAAAGTCATCGGCCTTCAGCCCGGTGCGCTCCAGCAGGCGGCGCACGGCGGGGACCGGGCCGATGCCCATGACCTCGGGTCGCACGCCGGCGTGGGCGTAGCCGAGGATGCGGGCGCGGGGTGTGAGCCCGGCGGCCTCCGCCGCCTCCGCGCGCGCCAGCACCAGCGCCGCGGCACCGTCGTTGATGCCGCTGGCGTTGCCCGCCGTGACGCGGCCATCTTTCTGGAAGACGGGGCGCAGCCCGGCCAGCGCCTCGGCGGTCGTGGATTTGGGGTGTTCGTCGGTGTCGAAGGGCACCATGTCGCGCTTCACCTTCACCTCGACGGGCACGATCTGCTCCTTGAAGTGTCCCGCTGCGATGGCCGCCGCCGCACGTTCTTGGCTTTGCAGGGCGAAGGCGTCCATCTCCTCGCGGGTGATGGTGTGTTCATCCGCCACGTTCTCTGCCGTCACGCCCATATGCCCGGTGCCGAAGGGGCAGTTCAACGTGCCCAGCAGCATGTCGAGGCTGCGTGCATCGCCCATCTTCTGGCCCCAGCGGGCATCGGGCAGCACGTAGGGCGCGCGCGACATGCTTTCGGCGCCGCCTGCGAGCGCGAAGTCCGCATCGCCCAGCATCAGGCTTTGCGTGGCCGAGACCAGCGCCTGCACGCCCGAGCCGCAGAGCCGGTTCACGTTCATCGCCGGCACCTCATCGGGCACGCCCGCCTCACGTGCGGCGACGCGGCTAAGGTACATGTCGCGCGGCTCGGTGTTGATGACGGTGCCAAAGACGACATGGCCGATCTGCGCCGGATCGACGCCCGCGCGCGCCATGGCCTCTGCCGCGACGGTGCTGCCCAGTTTGGTGGGCGGGGTGGCGGCAAGCGCGCCGCCGAAAGTGCCGATGGCGGTGCGTGCGCCGCTCAGGATGACGATATCGTCTGACATAAAACTCTCCTCTTATCGTTGGCGGCACTATGGGGGGCGGGCGCGGCAAAGTCAGGAGAAACGTCCCGTCATGCGACAGCTTGACAGGGAGGGGGCGCCGCGCGACATATCCGCCATGACGGACAACACCGACAAGATCCTGACACAGCTGCCTGCCCGCCTGAAAGAGGCGCGGCAGGGGCAGGGGTTGTCGCTCGACGCCGTGGCGAAGCTCTCGGGCGTGTCGCGCTCCATGGTCAGCCAGATTGAGCGCGGCGAATCGAGCCCCACCATCGCGACCCTGTGGAACCTCACCCGCGCTTTGCAGGTGGATTTTGCCGGTCTTCTGGATGCCGCCCCCGGCGAGCCGCAGATCGAAGTACTGCGCAGCGCCGCCGTGCCGACGATCAGCAATCTGGGCGACGGTTGCCGCATTCGCATTCTCTCCCCGCCCGAGGAAGCCGGGCATCACGAGGTTTATGAATTGCTCATCGCCGAAGGCGGCGTGCTCGACAGTGCGCCCCACACCCGCGGCGCGCGCGAGCACCTTAGCGTCTTCGAAGGCGCGGTAGAGGTCACCAGCGGCAGCGGGACCGAGCGGCTGCAGGCCGGCGACACCGCGCGCTATGCCGCCGACGTGCCCCATGCGATCCGCGCGACAGAGGGGCCGGTGCGCGCCTTTCTGGTGGTTCAAGACGCCTAGTTTCCGCAATATCGGAAAAATTCCGCCATTCCGGAAATCCTCTATTTCGGAACGGCCTCCGTTATGGTAGATGCCTTCTGAAAAGGAGAGCCTCATGACCCAAGCATTTCTGTCCCATGTCACCGACACCCTGTCCGAGATCGACGCCGAGGGCATGATGAAGCGCGAGCGGCTCATCACCACCCCGCAGGGCGGTGAGATCGCGGTGGGTGACCGCGAGGTCATCAACCTTTGCGCCAACAACTACCTCGGCCTTGCCGATCATCCCGCGCTCATCGCCGCCGCCAAGGAAGCGATGGACGAGAAGGGTTTCGGCATGGCCTCCGTCCGCTTCATCTGCGGCACGCAGGACATCCATCGGGAGCTGGAGCAGAAGCTGGCCAATTTCCTCGGCCATGACGATTCGATCCTCTTCGCCGCCTGTTTCGACGCCAACGGCGGGCTGTTCGAGCCGCTGCTGGGGCCGGAGGACGCGGTGATCTCGGACGCGCTGAACCATGCCTCGATCATCGACGGCATCCGGCTCTGCAAGGCCAAGCGCTACCGCTATGCCAACAGCGATATGGAGGATCTGGAGGCCAAGCTGAAACAGGCCCGCGAGGACGGCGCGCGCTTCATCATGATCGCCACCGACGGGGTCTTCTCGATGGACGGCTATCTGGCGAAACTGCCCGAGATCGTGGCGCTGGCCGAGAAATACGAGGCGCTGGTGATGGTCGACGATTGCCATTCCACCGGCTTCATGGGGCCAAAGGGCGCGGGCACCCCGGCGCATCACGGGGTCAAGGTGGACATCGTGACGGGCACGCTGGGCAAGGCGCTCGGCGGCGCCATCGGCGGCTATATCGCGGGGCCGCAGCCGGTGATCGATCTGCTGCGCCAGCGCGCGCGGCCCTATCTGTTCTCGAACTCGCTGCCGTCGTCGATCGTGCGCGCCGGCATCCGCGCGCTGGAACTGGTGGAAGAGGGCGACGACCTGCGCGCGCGCCTTTTCGAGAACACCGAATACTGGCGCGCGGGGCTGGAAAAGCTGGGTTTCGACCTGCTGCCCGGCGAACATCCCATCGTGCCGGTCATGCTAGGCGAGGCGCAACTGGCGCAGGACATGGCGGCGAAGCTCTTCGAGGAAGGCGTCTATGTTTCCGGCTTCTTCTTCCCGGTGGTGCCGCGCGGTCAGGCGCGCATCCGCACCCAGATGAACGCGGCCCTGACCCGCGAGCAATTGGACCGCGCGCTGAAAGCCTTCGAGACGGCCGGCAAGGCTTGCGGGGTGATCTGATGGCGACGAACGAGATGAAGGCGCTGGCCAAGCTGCACCCCCGCGAGGGGCTGTGGATGACCCATGCCCCGGTGCCCGAGATCGGCCCCGACGACGTGCTGATCAAGATCAACAAGACCGGCATCTGCGGCACCGATATCCACATCTGGAACTGGGACGACTGGGCCGCCGGGACGGTGCCGGTGGGGCTGATCACCGGCCATGAATTCGCCGGCGAGATCGTCGAGCTTGGCCGCAATGTCGAGGGGCTGGAGATCGGCCAGCGCTGCTCGGGCGAGGGGCATCTGATCGGCAAGCAGTCGCGGCAAAGCCGCGCGGGCAAGTTCCACCTCGATCCCGCGACGCGGGGCATCGGGGTGAACGAACAGGGGGCCTTTGCGCAATACCTGCGTCTGCCCGCCTTCAACGTGGTGCCGCTGCCGGATGAGATTTCGGACGACATCGGCGCGATCCTTGATCCTTTGGGCAACGCGGTGCACACGGCCCTCAGCTTCGATCTGGTGGGCGAGGACGTGCTGATCACCGGCGCGGGGCCCATCGGCATCATGGCCGCCGCGGTGTCGCGGCACGTCGGCGCGCGGCATGTGGTGATCACGGATGTGAACCCCGACCGACTGGCGCTGGCGGAAAAGGTCGCCGACGTGGTGCCGGTGAACGTGGCCAAGGAGGATTTGGCCGATGTGATCCCGCGGCTGAAGATGAAACAGGGTTTTGACGTCGGGCTCGAGATGTCGGGCAACCAGCAGGCGCTGGATCAGATGGTCGAGGCGATGACCATGGGCGGGCGCATCGCCATGCTGGGCATTCCGCCGGGCAAGTCGCCGGTGGACTGGAGCCGGATTGTTTTCAAGGCGATCACCATCAAGGGCGTCTACGGCCGCGAGATTTTCGAGACCTGGTACAAGATGATCGCCATGTTGGAAAACGGGCTGGATGTCTCCGCCATCATCACCCACCGCTTCGGGGTCGACGAATTCGAGCAGGGCTTCGCCGCGATGAAATCGGGGCGGTCAGGCAAGGTGGTGCTGGACTGGACCTGAACCGCTCAGGGGCGCAGGCGATTGCGCCCCTGTTGCGTGAGAACCCAAACGTCTTCCCCTTCGAACACCGCCGCGCAGAGCGGTTTGCCATAGCCCGCCCCGGTGTCGAGGTTCACCCGGTTGCCATAGTGCATGGCGCTGTCGACCGGCGTGTGGCCGTGGACGATCAGCTTGGGATGCGGCGCGGTGTATTGGTGAAACTCCTTGCGGATCCACAGCAGATCATTCTCGCGCTGATCGTCCAGTGGCACCTCGGGGCGGATGCCCGCATGAGCAAAGAAGAGGTCGGGCGTTTGATGCGACAGGGCGAGGGTCTTGAGGAAATCCACATGGCTCTGTGGCACCGCTGCGCGGGCTTTCTCGTGCACCTCTGACATCCGGTCGCGCCCGCTGACCGACACGCCGTAGGAGTTCAGCGTCGTGTCACCGCCCAAACGCGGGTTTAGCCAGTTAAGCTCAACCAGCAGCAGCGGATCGTGGCGGGGGAAATCCTCCATGAACCAGCTGAACATGCGGTCGTGATTGCCCATTAGGAAGGTCCAATTGCGGCCCTCGGCCTTGCCTTGGGCCAGCCGTTCGATCACCGTTTTGCTGTCGGGGCCGCGGTCGGTGTAATCGCCCAGAAAGACAATCTGCGCCTCCGGCCCGCCGTCTTCTTCGATCAGGGTCAAAACGCGCTCAAGCTCGGCGGCGTAACCGTGGATGTCTCCGATGGCATAGATGGGGCTGGGCATGATTGTTCCTGTCCTTCTGCACCCCCTCGTGATGCCGCAAAGCGGCGGGGAAGGGAAGGCTTAGGCCCGACAATGCCCCAAAAGCAAAAGCGCCCCACGAGGGGGCGCTTCCAGATTGTGCAGGTCGTGCGGGCCTTAGGCCACGTCGAATTGCAGCGGCTTGATCTGCCGGAACATGCCGGTGTCGCGCAGCTTGCCGATCACTGTTTCGGGCACCTGATCGTCGACATAGAGCAGGGCAATCGCCTCGCCCTTGGCGGTGTGGCGGCCAAGGGTGAAGTTGGCGATGTTCACGCCATTCTCGCCCATGGTCTGGCCCAGTGTGCCGATGATGCCCGGCACGTCTTCGTTGGTGGTGTAGAGCATATGCTCCCCGATCTCGGCGTCGATGGTGATGCCCTTGATCTGGATGAAGCGCGGCTTGCCGTCCGAGAAGACGGTGCCCGCGATGGAGCGCTCGCGCTTCTCGGTCACCACGGTCACCTTGACGTAGCCGTCGAAGACGCCGGATTTGTCTTGGTTGGTGGTGGAGATCTGGATGCCTTTCTCACGCGCGACCACGGGGGCGGAGACCATGTTCACGTCCGGGTTGGCCCGCTTCATGATGCCCGCCACGACGCCGCAGTTCAGCGCCTTGAGGTTCATCTTGGCGACCGAACCGTCGTAGAGGATGTTGATCGCCTTGATCGGCTCGTCCGTCATCTGGCCGATGAAGGCGCCGAGGTGGCCGGCGAGCTTGACCCAGGGGCCCATGACCTTGGCTTCTTCGGCGGTGACCGAGGGCATGTTGAGCGCGTTGGTCACGGCGCCGGTCAGCAGGTAGTCGGACATCTGCTCGGCCACCTGCAGGGCCACGTTCTCCTGTGCCTCGGTGGTCGCGGCGCCGAGGTGCGGGGTGCAGACCACGTTGGGCAGGTTGAAGAGCGGGTTCTCCTTGGCCGGTTCCTCGGCGAAGACGTCGAAGCCCGCGCCCGCCACGTGACCGGATTTCAGAAGGTCGGCCAGCGCTTCCTCATCCACCAGACCGCCGCGGGCGCAGTTGATGATGCGCACGCCGGGCTTGGTTTTTTCGAGGTTCTCACGGCTCAGGATGTTCGCCGTCTGCTCGGTGAAGGGGACGTGCAGGGTGATGAAGTCGGCACGGGTCAGCAGCTCATCAAGCTCGACCTTCTCGACGCCCATCTTCTCGGCCTTCTCCTCGCCCAAGAAGGGGTCATAGGCCACGACCTTCATCTTCAGCCCGCGCGCGCGGTCGCAGACGATGCCGCCGATGTTGCCCGCACCGATTACGCCAAGGGTCTTGCCGGTCAGCTCGACCCCCATGAACTTGGACTTTTCCCACTTGCCCGCGTGGGTGGAGGCGCTGGCCTCGGGGATTTGCCGCGCCACGGCGAACATCATCGCGATGGCATGTTCGGCGGTGGTGATCATGTTGCCGAAGGGCGTGTTCATCACGATCACACCCTGTTTCGAGGCGGCTTCCTTGTCAATGTTGTCGGTGCCGATGCCCGCGCGGCCAATCACCTTGAGGTTCGGCGCGTTGGCGAGGATCTTTTCCGTCACCTTGGTGGCCGAGCGGATGGCGAGGCCGTCATAGTTGCCGATGATCTCGGCCAGCTTGTCTTTGTCCTTGCCCAGATCGGGCTGAAAATCCACGTCGATGCCGCGGTCGCGGAAGATCTGAACGGCAGCTTCGGAGAGTTTGTCGGAGATGAGTACTTTGGGGGCCATTTGTCTGGTCCTTCATAAACGGGGTCAGCGGTGCGCAGAGACGCGCAGCCGAAGAGAGGGGGGAGTAGGGTGCGCGATCCTCGCGCACCGTCGCGTCACGCGTTGATTTCGGCTTCAAAAGCCCATTCGAGCCAAGGCAGCATCGCTTCGATGTCCGCCGTCTCGACCGTGCCGCCGCACCAGATGCGCAGGCCCGGAGGGGCATCGCGGTAGGCGCCGATGTCGAGCGCTGCGCCCTCATCCGCCAGCCGCTTGGCCACGGCCTTGGCAAAGGCGGCGCCGTCTTCGATGCGGTCGTCGGTGAACTTCAGGCAGACCGATGTGTTGGAGCGTGTCGCGGGATCGGTGGCGAGGAAGTCGATCCAGTCATGCGCCTCGACGAAATCGGCCACGGCCTTGGTGTTGGCATCGGCGCGGGCGATCAGCCCTTCCAGGCCGCCCACGGATTTGGCCCAGTCCAGCGCCAGCAGGTAATCCTCGACGCAGAGCATCGACGGCGTGTTGATCGTCTCGCCGCGGAAAATGCCCTCGTTCAGCTTGCCGCCCTTGGTCAGGCGGAAGATCTTGGGCAGCGGCCACGCGGGGGTGTAATTCTCCAGCCGTTCCACGGCGCGGGGCGACAGGATCAGCATGCCATGCGCTGCTTCGCCGCCCAGCACCTTCTGCCAAGAGAAGGTTGTCACATCGAGCTTGTCCCACGGCAGGTCCTGCGCGAAGGCGGCGGAGGTCGCGTCGCAGAGCGTCAGGCCCGCGCGGTCTGCCGGGATCACGTCGCCCGTGGGCACGCGCACGCCGGAGGTCGTGCCGTTCCAGGTAAAGCAGACGTCGTTGTCATAATTCAGCGCGGCCATGTCGACGATCTCGCCATATTCGGCGGTGTGGACCTGCGCCTCGATCTTCAGCTGCTTGACCACGTCGGTGACCCAGCCCGCGCCGAAGCTTTCCCAAGCCACCATCTCCGCGGGCCGTTCGCCCAAGAGCGACCACATGGCCATCTCGAAAGCGCCAGTGTCGGAGGCGGGCACGATGCCGATGCGGTAGTCGGCGGGCACGCCGAGCACTTCGCGGGTGGTCTCGATCGCCTCTGCGAGCTTGGCCTTGCCGGGCGCGGCACGGTGGCTGCGGCCCAGCGGAGCATCGCCAAGCTTGGTCAGGTCGAATGTGGGGATTTTGGCGCAGGGGCCGGAGGAGAAACGTGGGTTTGCCGGTACGGCAACAGGTTTCGCTTCCGGGCGCGGTGCCGGTTGGTTCATAGCCATTGATGCTACCCTCTCAGATAATCGCCCTTCGTTGGGGAAGGGTGTCCCACTTGCCGGGATACGCGGGGAGGCCGGGCTGGCGCAAGTCGCAAAATGACGCTAGGACGCCGGTCATGTCGCTTTGCGCGGCGCGAATGATGCGGATCGGAAACTTATGTTCACGGCAATCTTGTTGACCTCCCCCACCAACCCCAGCCTCGACCCCGCGCTGGTGGAAAGCCTGCGCAATGCTTGGGGCGGGGGTGACGCGCTTTGGCTGGCCCCGGATGAGGCGGCGGAGTTCTCGTTGACCCAGATGCCGGAAAACCGTTGGGATGTCTGGGAAAGCTGCCAGTCCATGGGGGTCGATCTGGTGATCGTGCCGACAGAGGGCCGCCGCAAGAAGATGCTGCTGGCCGATATGGACAGCACGATGATCCAGCAGGAGTGCATCGACGAACTGGCCGATGAGGCGGGCGTCGGGGCGCGCGTGAAAGAGATCACCGCCCGCGCCATGAATGGCGAGCTGGATTTCGACGGCGCCCTGCGCGAACGGGTCGGCCTGTTGAAAGGGTTGGAAGCCAGCGTCATCGACAAGGTCTTGGCCGAGCGGATCACTCTGATGCCCGGAGGCGGTGCCTTGGTGGGCACGATGAAGGCCAACGGCGGCTATGCCGCGCTGGTCTCGGGCGGGTTCACCGCCTTTACTGCCAAAGTGGCCGAGATGCTGGGCTTTGACGAGAACCGCGCGAATACGCTGCTGGTTGAACAGGCCGCGCTGACGGGCGATGTGGGGCTGCCGATCCTCGGGCGTGAGGCCAAGGTCACCGCGCTGGAAGAGATCACGGCAAAGCTGGGCATTGCCGAGGATCAGGTCATCGCCGTGGGTGATGGGGCCAATGATCTGGGCATGTTGGGGCGCGCGGGCATGGGCGTGGCGCTACATGCAAAGCCTTCTGTCGCGGCGGAATGTGACATCCGCATCAACTTCGGCGATCTGACCGCGCTGCTGTTCGTGCAGGGCTATGCGCGTACCGAATTTGCAGGCTGAGCTTGCCCGCGTGGCGCTGCCGCATCCTTTGAGCTAGGCGGCAGCGCGAGTGGCTTAAAGCAGCCCCGCCGCTGGTTTCAGCATCCCGGTTTCAAGCCCGCGCCAGTTCTTGATCGGCGCGTTCATCCGCTTGAGCGCGGCGGGGTGGTTGGCGTCCAGCGCCCCCAGTTTGACCATCAGCGCGGTGATCGCACATTCGGCGGCGCGGGTGGTGCCGCAGGCGGCTTTCAATGCGATGCCCAGCTTGCGCTCGGGCCAGATGGCGATGAAGAACCCTTCGGCCCCGGTTTTCAGCGCGACCTTGCCATCCATCGCCCGCATCAGTTCCGTGCAGGCGCGACCTTCGCCCGCGACGAGTTCGGGGTGCAGGCGCATGGCCTCGTGCAGGCGCGCCTCGGCAGAGCCTTCGGGGGCGGCGGCGAAATGGGCCATGGCGCGGGCCATGCCGTGCAGGGTGCAGGCGTAATTCGGGGCCGAGCAGCCGTCGATCCCATAGCCGGGGGAGGTTTCTTGCGTGACCGTCTCGAAAGCCTCAAGGCAGGCTTTTTGCACCGCATGCTCCGGCTTTTCGTAATCGGCACCGCCGCCCAGATGTTGGTTCAGTGTCAGGAAGCCTGCGTGTTTGCCCGAGCAGTTGTTGTGGATCTGGCAGGGTTTTTCATGGGCGCGGATCAGCCCCTCCATCGCGTCGCGGTCGGCGGGCTCCTGCGGGCCGCAGCGAAAGGCGTCGTCGTCCAGACCCAGCGTGTCGAGCCAGACGCCCACCCGGTCGGTGTGGATGGCGGCCCCTTGGTGCGAGGCGCAGGCAAGCGCCAGTTGCTCGGTGCTGAGCCCCGCCTTGTCCGCCGCGCCGGAATTGATCAGCGGCAGCGCTTGGATCATCTTGGAGGAAGAGCGCGGCAGAATGACCTTTTCCGGGTCGCCCCAAGCCTCGACGATCTGGCCGCTGGCATCGCAGATCACGGCGTGACCGAAATGCACGCTTTCCAGAAAGGGTCCGCGCCAGATTTCCGCAAAGGGGGCTGCTTTGGTCATGAGGTTCATCCTGTTTCTGGGCGAAAACCTGCCAATCAGGGTTTCGTCGGTCGCGCGTTTGCCGTTATTGTGGTTGGTGTCGAACAGATAACAGACACCCGCAAGAGAGCAACCCGCCCGAGGTTGCCCGGTTGGGGTCTGTGGACGTGTTGAGGTCAAGGACGGCTGGAGGCTGGACAGATGGGAATGATGAAGACATGTGGTCTTGCACTTGGGGCGCTCGCCCTTGTGGCAAGTGGCGCTGTGGCGCAGGAGCAGAGCACCAACCGGGTGGCTGCCAAGACCGACTGGAGCGTCTTTGTAGAAGATAACCCGACAGAATGCTGGGGCGTCTCTACGCCCAAGGAAGTGGTCAACACGCGCGACGGGCGTGTGGTGGCGGTGAACCGGGGCCAGACATTGCTGATGGTATTCTACCGCCCTTCGGCAGAGGCCAAGGGTCAAGTTGCTTTCACCGGCGGCTATCCTTTCGCCTCGGGCTCGACCGTGACGATGAGCATTTCGGGCAATACCTATGAGCTGTTCACCGAAGGCGAATGGGCATGGCCCGCGACAACGGCGGATGACGCCAAGATCATCGCTGCGATGAAACGCGGTGCGGATGCGACGCTGGTCGGCAAGTCTTCGCGCGGGACGCAGACCAAGGACACCTTCTCGCTTCTGGGCTTCACCGCTGCGGTGGAAGATGCGGAGAAGCGCTGCGGGGGGTGAACCTCTGCGATTTGAGAGTTTGGGACGGCCTCGCGTTTGCGGGGCCGTTTTTGTTTGGGGCGAACGTGCCACCCGGGCCCGGGACAAGCCGTAGGCGCCGGGCCATCGCCTGCCCGCCCCCCGGGTAGGCGATTTGGTGAAGCTGTGTGACTTCGCGGGCGCACACCATGGTTGAGGCATGAAGTGGTATCGAAAATATGTTGGTTCGCCGACCCGCGGGCAAGCGATGGCCCTTGCAGGAAAAAGCCGCGGCTTCCTTTCGGGAGCCGCGGCGCATAGTGCGGTAGCTATGTAAGCCTTAGGCCGCCCGCGAGAGCGGCGCCGCCACCTCTTCCTCGATAAACGCGCCATGCAGCGCCTTGATCACTGGTTGCAGGCTTTCCCGCTCGACGATGAACTGCACATCCACGTTGCGTGGCCCTTGGCTCGCGCCGATCGCCGTCTCGCCGGCCTCGGCGATGGCCACAAGGCCCCGTTGCAACACCGACAAGCCGTTCAGATCGCGCCCGATGACCGAGGCCATGGAAAGTGTGCGGGTGGTGATCTCGGCGGTGGGATAAATCTCGGCCAGATCCTTCTCCACCCGGCGCATCGTTTTCAGCGAAGCGTCCAGATAATGGGTGATCGTATTGGCGTTCGAGACCTTCGAGACGATCCGCACGTTGTGACGTGTCAGAACGTCGAGGATCGCGGTGTCATAGCCTTTGACGCCGACCATGTCCTGCTCGAACAACTCCAGCGTGACGATGTCGAGACCGGTCACGATTTCCACCGCGGGCGCCTCGGCCTGACGGTCGTCGATCAGGGTGCCGGGGTCTTCGGGCTCGAAGGCGTTGGTCACGCGCAGCGGCACGTCGGCCTGGCGCAGGGTCTTGGCTGCCTTGGGGTGAATCGCCTCCATCCCCATGTTCGACAGCTGATCCGCCACGTCGTAGTTCGTGCGACCGATCTTCTTGACAGCATGCTCGCCGACCAGTTTCGGGTCACAGGACGACAGGTGGAATTCCTTGTGAATGATCGCCTCGCGCGCGCCGGTGAGAGCGGCGAGCTTGGAGAAGGTCACCTCGGAATAGCCGCGGTCGAACTCGCGCATCAGGCCTTCGGCGCATTGCGCATAGCCTGTGACGATGGGCATTTCCGTATGAGGGTCGATGCCCTCCATCGCCTGCGCGATGCGCTCATCGAGCGTCACGTTGCCCTCGTCACGCCACCCCGAGAGGTCAACGAAACGGGCGTTCACGCCAGCGCGCTGGAGCAGGATTGTGGTGACGAATGCGGAATGCGCCTCGCCCAGACCGGACAGCAACTCGCGAATTTGCAACATGTGTTCCGACAGGCGGAAGTGGCCATAGGCGCAAAGGCGCTGCAGGTCGATCAGGCAGTTGCGGGCGCCATGGGTGCGTTCGGACACAAAGGCGTCGGCCTGTTCGATGTCACCGGGATGCTCCAGCACCTCGCGGTGCACGCGCTGCATCTCGGCCGAGACGCGGGTCAGCGCCTCGTGCCAGCCGTGATCGTTGCTGGCATTGGCCAAATGGGCGTAAACGCCCGGCTCGCCGGATTTCTTGTGCTCCAGCAACAGGTTCGTGATCCCGCCAAAGGCGGAGACCACGAAGACGCGCCCATAGATGTCCGCGCCCTTACGGTCACCGACAAAGAGCGTATCTTTGAGTTGGTTCACGCGGGACATGGACGTCCCGCCGATTTTTTCGACAGTGTGGGACGGTTGAGTCATAAAACTTAAGCGACCTCCTCGGCAGGCGCATAGGAACCATCTTCGCGGTGCACTTCGTTGCCGGTGACCGGCGGGTTGAAGCAGCACGCCATGTGCAGTTCTTCCTCTGCGCGCAGGGTGTGTTTGTCGTTCAGGTTCAGGGCGTACATGACGCCGGGGGTGATCTCATGCGTCTCGCCGGTGGCAAGATCGGTGATCGAGCCTTTGCCCTTCATGCAATAGACGCTCTCGAAGTGATGCTTGTAGTGGAACGTGTGTTCCGACCCGGCCTCAAGCACGGTGATGTGGAAGGAAAACCCCATCCCGTCATCGGCCAGAAGCATCCGTGTGGAGGTCCATTTCGCATCCGCCACGTGACGGTCTGTGCCCTGAAGTTTGTTAAAATCGCGTACAATCATCGGTATTACTCCGCTGCCAGTTTCATGTTGCCCGTCACATCGCGGGTCGCTTGAAGAAGGATATCAAAGCCTTCGCGCATAACCTTCTCCGGCGTGGTGAGCGGGGCAAGATATTTTACGATCTCGTCGTTCGCACCCGATGTTTCGATCACGAGGCCCAATTCATAGGCGCGCGCGCAGATCGCACCGGCCAGTTCGCCCGAGCCGACATCGACGCCCTGCATCAGGCCGCGGCCTTTCAGTGTGGCGCCGTCGACCAGATCGGCCACATCCTTAAGCGCGGTGGTCAGCAGCACGGCTTTCTCGGCCAGCGACTTTTCGAAGGTGTCATCGGACCAGAACTTCTCAATCGCGACGCGGGCGGTAACGAAGGCATGGGTATTGCCCCGGAAGGTGCCGTTGTGCTCGGCGGGCTTCCAGATGTCATGCTCCGGCGCGATCAGCAGGGCCGCGAAGGGCAGGCCAAAGCCGGAAAGCGATTTCGCTTGGGTGATCATGTCGGGCTTGATGCCGGAGGCCTCAAAGGAGAAGAAGCACCCCGAGCGGCCACAGCCCGCCTGAATGTCGTCGACGATCAGCAGCGCGCCATGCTTGCGGGCGATTTTTTCGATGCCTTGCATCCATGCGTCGGAGGCCGCGTTCAACCCGCCTTCGCCTTGGATCGGCTCAAAGATAAAGGCCGCGGGGGCGTCGATGCCCGACGACGGGTTCGACAGCATCGCGTCGATCATCTCAAGCGTGTCCACGTTCTCGCCCAATGCGCCTTCGAAGGGCATGTGGGTGACATCGGCCAACGAGCCGCCACCCGCGCCGCCGCGCTTGCCTTTGTTGCCAGTGAGCGCCAGCGCACCCATGGTCATGCCGTGGAAGCCGTTGGTGAAGGAAATCACGTTGGTCCGGCCCGTCACCTTGCGCGCCAGCTTAATCGCGGCTTCGACGGCATTGGTGCCGGTCGGGCCGGTCATCATGACCTTATAGTCCATGCCGCGCGGCTTGAGGATCTTCTCCTCATAGGCTTCGAGGAAGGCCGCCTTAGTCTCGCTATGAAAGTCGAGGCCGTGGGCGATGCCATCAGCGGTGATATGCTCCACCAGCGCCTGTTTCATGTCCGGGTCGTTGTGCCCGTAGTTCAGCGAGGAGCAGCCGGCGAGGAAGTCGATGTAGCGGTTGCCTTCGCCATCGAACATTTCCGAGCCGCTGGCGCGGGTGAAAACGGCGTTCATGCCACGGCAGTAGGAGCGCGCTTCGCTCTCGCGGCGGGTAAAGATGGTCGTGTTCTGTGCCATATCCTTAGGCATAGGAATTCCTTTCTCTTCTAGAGAGTCTGTCGTGTGAATTGTCAGCTGCGGTTTACGCGGCGCGTTTCAGTGCGGCGGCCTCGGGCAGCGTGATCGTCACCATATGTTCGGTGTCATGCGCGCCCTCGAAGTGGGCGTCTTTGGTAAAGTGGGGCGCATCAGAAAGATCGCCGCCGATGTGGTTCGCAAAGCTGCGGAACAGCCCCCAAGAGGCGTCGTTGTCGCGGGTGATCGTGGTTTTGAGGGTCTTGGCGTCCTCGGTCTCATCCCGGTTCACCAGTTCCATCAGCATGGTTTTCCCCAGACCAAGGCCGCGGGCCTTGGGGCTGACGGCGACCTGCCAGACAAAGAAAGCATCTTGGGCCGGGATCATATGGCCGGAGATCCAGCCCACGATATCACCGTCCAACTCGGCCACCACGCAGGTGTCGCGGAAGTGGTCGGCTTGGATCAGGTTCGCATAGAGCGAATTTTCGTCGAGCGGTTTACAGTCGCGAATCAACCGCCAGATGGCGGCTCCGTCCTCGGCATTGGGCTTGCGCAGCTTGGGTGTGCGGGCTTTTTTCATGTCGAGTTTATTCTGCATCCGTTCGTGGCTCCCTGATTGTTTCGATAGACTAAATAAGTCATGCGCGGTAATACTTCAACAATCAAAGCAAATTACTTCAAAATGCGCTTATAGCGTGCTTTAAGCGCCATAGAACTGTGCATATTTGTTTCGTTTTCCGAACGAAATTAGGCGGCTTCGCTTAGCTATACTAAGCGATCAGGCAGGTTTTGAGCGATTGCTGAGAATGCCGCCAATGTGCAATGATGCACCATGACGCAGAAACATCCCGACCGGGTCGACGAAAGTCTGATCGCTTTGCGCCGCATTTTGCGGGCCACCGAACTCTATGCGCGCGATCTGGCGCAGGCCGCGGGGGTGACCCCTGCGCAGCTGCGCGTTTTGCAGATCGTGGGAGAGAAGAAAGACCCGACGGCCAAGACCCTCGCCAACCAGATGGGGGTGAGCCAAGCCACCGTGACCGCCTTGGTCGACAAGCTGGTGGCGCGCAGCTTGGTCTCGCGCCAGCCCTCGGCGCAGGACCGTCGGCAGACCAACATCACCTTGACCGCCCAAGGCGAGGATGTGTTGGAAGAAGCCCCCGATGCGCTGCAACAGCGCTACGTCCGCGCCTTTGCGGATCTGGCCGATTGGGAGCAGGCGCAGCTGGTGTCGTCGTTGGAGCGTGTGGCGGCGATGCTGAACGTGGACAGTCTGGATGCCGCGCCGGTTCTCGCGACGGGGGAATTGCGGACAAGCAAGAAGACCTATTGAGCGCGGTCCCAGACCTCGGCGGCCAAACCCTTTTGCAAATCGCGCCTTTTCTTATATAGAGACCCATCCCTAGCCAGTGAGTCTTTGAAATGTCCGCTTCCGCGCCCATCACCCAAGACGTGATGACCCTTCCCCGTAAGCTGCCCGATGGGCCGATCAACCTTGTCGGCTTGACCCGCGACGCCATGCGCGACGCGCTGATCGCCCATGGCACGCCCGAGAAACAAGCGAAGATGCGTGTGGGGCAGATTTGGCAGTGGATCTACCAGTGGGGCGTGCGGGATTTCGACGCGATGACCAACCTCGCCAAGGGCTACCGCGCTCAATTGGCTGAGAAATTCGTGATCGAAGTGCCCGAGGTGGTGACCCGTGCGGTCAGCGAGGATGGCACCCGCAAATACCTCGTGCGGATCGCGGGCGGTCATGAGGTCGAGGTGGTTTATATCCCCGAAGAGGGGCGCGGCACGCTTTGTGTCTCTAGCCAAGTGGGCTGCACGCTGACTTGCTCGTTCTGCCACACCGGCACCCAGAAGCTGGTCCGCAACCTCACGGCGGGGGAGATCATCGGTCAGGTCATGGTGGCGCGTGACGATCTGGGCGAATGGCCTGAAATCGGTGCGCCGAAGGATGAAACCCGGCTTTTGAGCAATATCGTGCTTATGGGCATGGGCGAGCCGCTGTATAATTTCGAAAACGTGCGGGACGCGATGAAGATCGCGATGGACCCCGAAGGCATCCAGCTTTCGCGCCGCCGCATCACGCTGTCGACTTCCGGCGTCGTGCCCGAGATTCACCGCACCGCCGCCGAGATCGGCTGCCAGTTGGCCGTGTCCTTCCACGCCACCACCGACGAGGTGCGCAACAAGCTGGTGCCGATCAACAAGCGTTGGAACATCGAGGCGCTGCTGGAAGCGCTCAAAGCCTATCCCAAGGTCAGCAACTCCGAGCGGATCACCTTTGAATACGTGATGCTGAAGGACGTGAACGACAGCGACGAAGACGCGCATCGTCTGGTCAAGCTGATCGAGGGCATTCCGGCCAAGATCAACCTCATTCCCTTCAATGAATGGCCCGGTTCGCCCTATGAGCGGTCGTCGAACAACCGCATTCGGGCTTTCGCCAACATCATCTATCAGGCCGGCTATGCCTCACCCATCCGCACCCCGCGCGGCGAAGACATCATGGCCGCTTGCGGTCAGCTTAAGTCAGCGACCGAGCGCGCGCGCAAGTCGCGCAAGCAGATCGAGGCGGACGCGGGTCTGGGCGGTTAAACCAGCCCCGCGCGGTCCCGCGAAAGCGCTTCTTCAGTAACACCCTCGGCGGCGATGTCGCCGGGGATTTCCGCGCCCCGCACCAATGCCGCCGCGGCGCGGGCGAGCGCCGGGGCGGTCTGGATGCCATAGCCGCCTTGGCCAGCAAGCCAGAAAAACCCCTCACCTTCAGGATCATACCCCGCCACCGGATCGCCATCGGGCAGGAAGCTGCGCAGCCCGGCCCAGCGGCTTTCGATGCGCGGGCGCTCCAAGTCGAAGGCGGTTTCGATCCGGTCGATGCAGATCGCGATGTCCAATTCCTCGGGCTGGGCGTCGCAGGGGGGCGAGGGCGTGGCATCGGCGGGCGAAATCAGCAGCTTGCCCGCATCGGCCTTGAGGTAGAACTGCTCGTCGATATCCACCACCATCGGCCAACGGTCCGGCACCATCCCCTCGGGCGGGGCCACCGTCAGCGCCGTGCGGCGTTTCGGGGTGAGGCCCGCAGGCTTTAACCCGGCCAGCGTGGCGATTTCATCCGCCCAAGCCCCTGCGGCATTGACGATCACCGGCGCGTGGAAGGTGCCTTGGTTTGTGTCGACCTGCCAGTCACCCTCTTTGCGAAGTGCCTGCACCTCGGCCTTGGTTTGCAAAACGCCGCCCGCCGCGCGGAAGGTCTTGAGGTAATGTTGATGCAGCCCGTTCACGTCGATATCCGCCGCCGAAGCGTCCTGCAGCCCGCCGGTGGCATAGCCTTTGCGCAGCAGCGGCACGCGCGTCTCGACCTCGGGGCCGCTCAGCGGGGTGACATGGGGGCCCAACTCCTCAGCAGTGCGGGCGAGCGATGCCTGCTGGTCCTGCCGCGCCACGAAGACCGCGCCGCGGGGTTCCAGCAGCGGATGCGCCAGATGCGGGCTGGCAGGGTCGTGAAAGAAAGCGGCAGAGGCACGAGAGAGGGCGCGGATCACCTCCGGCCCATAGGTCACCGTAAACAGCGCGGCAGAGCGGCCCGTGGTGTGATAGCCCGGCTGGCTTTCGCGCTCCAGCAGCAGCACCCGGCGGTCGCTGGACAGTTCAGCGGCGACAGAAGCGCCCGCAATGCCCGCACCGATCACGATGCAATCGAAACCTGTCGTTGAATTGTTCATACTCTGCCCTCTCTGCGCGGAGGCTAGCACCGCCCGCGGCGGGGCAAAAGGGCCGAAGCGCGGTCCGCCTCTGCCCCTGCGGGCAATCGTATAAATCCGCCATATTGTTGCAATTGCATGAAATTTTCGCCCGGCGCGGCAAAGCCGTTGACCGAACGCCCCGCCCGGCGCAGTCTGTCACAAAGGGCGCATGCGGTGATGCCGAACGCGCCCCGACCCACAGGAGTGCTGCCCCATGTCCGAACTGACCCTTTCCCGAACCCTTCCCGCGCTGACGCTGGCCTTTGGCCTGATGGCCTCGGCCTCCGCCGCTGCCGAGCTTGTCATCGGCATGCAGCAGGAGCCCACGTCGCTCGATCCCACGGCGGATGCCACCGCCTCCATCGACAGCATGATGACGCAAAACGTCTTCGAATCGCTGACCACCGTGGCCGAGAATGGCGAAGTGCAGCCGAACCTCGCAACCTCTTGGGAGGTCTCTGAGGACGGTCTGACCTATACCTTCATGCTCGCCGAAGGCGTGACCTTCCATGACGGCAGCACGCTGGATGCCGAGGATGTGGTCTATTCCTTCAACCGCGCTATGAGCGAAGACAGCGTGAACCCCTCGAAGGATATTTTCGAGCCGATCGAAAGCGTCAAGGCTGTCGATCCGCAGACGGTCGAGATCACGCTCACGAACAAGGATGCCTTCTTCCTGTTCAACATGGGGCAAGGCGACAGCGCCATCGTGGCTTCGGAAAGCGTGGAGACCAACAACGCCAACCCGGTGGGTTCCGGCCCCTTCAAGTTCGACAGTTGGACCCGCGGCGACCGGCTGACGCTGGTCAAGAACCCCGATCACCGCGACGCGGATGACGTGGCGCTCGACAAGGTGGTCTTCCGCTTCATCTCCGACCCGGCCGCCGCCACCGCGGCGATGATGGCCGAGGAGCTCGACGCTTTCCCCGGCTTCCCCGCGCCGGAACTGCTGCCGCAGTTCGAGGCCGACCCGCGCTTCCGCGTCAACGTCGGCTCGACCGAGGGCGAGGTGATCCTTGCCATGAACAACGCCAAGCCGCCTTTCGACAATGTCGAGGTGCGCCGCGCCGTGGCCACCGCCATCGACCGTGACGAGATCATCGAGGGCGCGATGTACGGCCAAGCCGTGCCGATCGGCAGCTTCTACCCGCCGCATGGCACCGCACATGTCGACCTGACGGACGCCTATCCGCATGACAGTGCAAAGGCCGAGGAGATGTTCGAGGCGGCGGGGGTTGCGGGGGCCACCATGACCCTGCGCGTGCCGCCGTTCCCTTACGCCACACGCTCGGCCGAGATCATCCAGAACCAGCTCGCCGAGGCCGGGATCAACGCCAAGGTCGAGAATGTCGAATGGGGCTTCTGGATCGATGAGGTCTACAAGAAGAAGAACTACGACATGACCATCATCGCCCACACGAGCCCCAACGACATGGGCAATTTCGCCCGCGGCCCGGACTACTTCTACGGCTACGACAATGCCGAGATGACCGCGCTTTGGGAGAAGATCCAAACTGAGGTCGACACCGAGGCGCGCAATGAACTGCTCAAGCAGGGCCAGCAGATGCTGTCCGACCAGTCGGTGCATGGCTTTCTGTTCCAACTGCCTCTCTTGGGCGTCTTCCGCCAAGAGGTCGAAGGCTACTGGTCCTCCTCGCCCGTCCTCTACATGCCGCTGAAGAATGTGCGCATCGCCAACTGACCTGAAACGGCTGCGGCGCCCCCGGTGCCGCGGCCTTTGGACCTGACTTCGTGGCCTATTTCCTTTTCCGCCGCACGCTCGGTTTCGTGCTGACGCTGCTCGCCGTCTCGCTCGTCGTCTTTGCCGTGATGAACGTGCTGCCGGGCGATCCGGCGCTGACCATCCTTGGCATGGACGCGAGCGAGGACGCGCTGGCGGCGTTGCGCGAGCAGCTGGGGCTGAACGAGCCGGTGGTGACGCGCTACCTCGCTTGGGTCTGGAACGCGGTGCAGGGGGATTTTGGCATCAGCCATTCCTTCCGCGTGCCGGTCTCGGAACTCATCGCCGAACGACTGCCGATGACGATTTCTCTCGCGGTGGCGGGGATGCTGGTGACGCTGGTGCTGGCGCTGGGCCTTGGCATCACGGCGGCGGCGCAGCATGGGCGCGCGGGCGACTGGGGGGTGATGTTTCTCAGCCAGCTTGGCATCGCCGTGCCCGCCTTCTGGCTGTCGATCCTGCTCGTTATGCTTTTTGCCGTGAAGCTGCGCTGGCTGCCGCCGGGGGGCTTTGCCGGGTGGGACGATCCGGGGGCGGCGCTGCGCTCGCTCATCCTGCCCACGGTGGCGCTGGCGCTGGTGCAATCGGCGGTGCTGGCGCGGGTCACGCGGTCCTCGGCGCTGGAGGTCATGCGGCAGGACTTCGTGCGCACCGCCCGCGCCAGCGGCCTCTCGCGGCGGCGGGTGCTTTGGCGGCATGTGCTGCCCAATGCGCTGGTGCCGATCGTGACCATCGTCGGCATGCAGTTCGCCGCCCTAGTGACCGGCACCATCGTGATCGAAAACGTCTTCTACCTGCCGGGGCTGGGCCGGCTTATATTCCAGTCCATCGCCAACCGCGATCTGCCCACGGTGCAGGCGCTGGTGATGCTGTTCGCCGCCATCGTGGTGACGGCGAATTTCGTGGTCGATCTGCTCTACGTCGTCATTGACCCTCGGCTGAAGGCGCGGGCATGAGGCGGCTTCCGGCGAATTTCCTGCTGGGTGCGGTACTGGTCAGCCTCGTCGTCGGGGTGGCGGCGCTCTCGCTTGTCTGGACCCCGCATGACCCGCAGGCGATGTCGATCTCCACCAAGTTCGCCCCGCCGTCTACGGAGCATTGGCTGGGCACCGATCAGTTGGGCCGCGACGTGGTGGCGCAGTTGATGGCGGCGGCGCGAAACTCGATGACCGTGGCGCTGGTGGCGGTGCTCTTGGGCGGCAGCATTGGCGTGGGGCTGGGGCTTCTGGCCTCCGCGCTCGGCGGCTGGGTCGAGGATGCGGTGATGCGGCTCGCCGACTTGGGCTTTGCCTTTCCGGCGCTGTTGTTCGCGATCATGCTGGCGGCGGTCTTCGGGCCCTCGCTGACCAATGCGGTGCTGGCGATCTCCTTCATCAACATTCCCATTTTCGCCCGAGTCACCCGCGCCTCGGCGAACCAGATCTGGACGCGCGATTATGTCGCCGCCGCGCGGGCTGCCGGGCGCGGGCGCTTCGCGATCAGCCGCGATCACATCCTGCCCAACATCGCCGCGGCGGTGATCGTGCAGGCCACCATCGAGTTCGCCGTGGCGATCCTCGCCGAAGCGGCGCTGAGCTATCTCGGCCTCGGCGCGCAGCCGCCCGCCTCAAGCTGGGGGCGGATGCTGTCGGAGGCGCAGACGCTGATGTATCTCGCCCCGCAACTGGCGATCTATCCGGGGCTGTGCATTGTCGTGGCCGTGCTGGGCTTTGGCCTTCTGGGCGACGGGTTGCGCGACATCACTGATCCCCGACTGGTGCGTGCGCGATGATTGAGCTTAGCAATCTTTCGATCCATTTCGGCACTGCCGCTGCCCTGCGCGACGCCAATCTGGTGATCGAGCGCGGTGACCGCATGGGGGTCGTCGGCGAAAGCGGTTCGGGCAAGACGCTGCTGGCGCTCTGTCTGATGGGCATGGCCCCCGAAAGCGCGCGGTTGACCGGGCAGCTGCGGATTGACGGGCAGGACATGGCCGACGCATCTGAGCGCGATTGGCAGAGGCTCCGCAGCCGCCGCGTGGCGATGGTGTTTCAGGAACCAATGGCGGCGCTGAACCCATTGCGTCGGGTGGGCGACACGGTGATGGAGCCGATGTTGCTGCATGACGGGCTGACACGCAGCGCCGCCCGTGCCCGCGCCCTGAGCCTGTTCGAAGAGGTGGGCATTCCCGATCCCGACCGTCGCCTGCGGCAGTTCCCGCATGAGATGTCGGGCGGCCAGCGCCAGCGGGTGCTGATCGCGCTGGCGCTGGCCTGCAACCCCATGCTGCTGATCGCGGATGAGCCGACAACCGCGCTCGACGCCAATGTGGCGCTGCGGATCACCGACCTGCTGCAACGGCTCGCGCGGGAGCGGCAGATGGCGCTGGTTTTCATCAGCCATGACCTCGCCGCCGTGGCGCGGGCGACCGAAGACATCGTGGTGATGTATGCGGGCGATATGGTCGAGCGGGGCCGCACGGCAGAGGTGCTGGGCAGGCCTGCGCATCCCTATACCAAGGGGCTTTTGGGCGCGCGGCCCGATCCGGGCGTGGCGGGGCGGGATGCCCAAGGAAAACGGCGCAGGCTGCCGACCATTCCGGGCGCGGTCCCGCCGCTGCAGGGGCTGCCGCAGGGCTGCCGTTTTGCGGGGCGCTGCCCGGTGGAGCTGCCCCATTGCGCCACGCAGCGCCCGGACTTTGTGCAGACCGACGCAGAGCGCGCTGCCGCCTGCCACCTGCTGACGGAGCGGTGCCATGACTGACGCGCCGCTTCTAGAGGTCCGCAACCTGACCCGCCGCTACAAACTGCCGCGCCAAAGCCTGCTGCGGGCCCCACCGGTGCTGACGGCTTTGGAAAACGCCTCCTTTTCGCTGCACGCAGGCGAGACCTTGGGCGTGGTCGGGGAAAGCGGCTCGGGCAAATCCACTCTGGCGCGGCTGATCATGGCGTTTGAGCGTCCGGACGCGGGCGCGGTGCTGTTTCGGGGGCGCGATCTGCATGGGCTCGGGGGGCAAGAACTGCGCAGCCTGCGGCGCGATTTTCAGATGGTTTTCCAAGACCCTTTCGGCTCACTCAACCCGCGCCGCCGCGTCGGTTGGTCCATCGCCGAGCCGCTGCGCGCCAATGGTGAGACCGAGGATATCCCCCGCCGCATCGCCAAAGCTTTGGAGCAGGTCGGGTTGCATGCCGCGGACGCGGGTAAATATCCGCATGAGTTCTCGGGCGGGCAGCGCCAGCGCATCGCCATCGCGCGGGCCATCGTCACCCGCCCCGCGTTGTTGGTCGCGGATGAGGCGGTCTCGGCCCTCGATGTCTCGGTGCAGGCGCAAATTCTCAACCTTCTTATGGACCTTCAGGATGATCTGGGCCTTGGCATGGTCTTTATCAGCCATGACCTTGCGGTGGTCGGATCGATCTGCGACCGGGTGCTGGTGCTGCAGCATGGCAAGACCTTGGAAAGCGGTGCGGCGGCAGATGTGTTGCGCAGCCCCGAGCACCCTTATACGAAAACCCTGCTGACAGCCGCAGGAGTACGCCCATGACCCGTTTCGTCCACCTGACCGACCTGCATATCTCGCATCCCGATCTGAACGACCCACATCTGCACAGCGACACGCCCGCCACCCTGCGCCGCGTGGTGGAGGTGATCAACGCGATGGAGCCCCAACCCGATTTCGTGGTGGCCAGTGGCGATTTGACCAACCATGGCGACCAACAAAGCTATGCCCTTGTGCGCGAGATCATGGAACCGCTGAAAGCGCCGCTGGTCATGGCCCTCGGCAACCATGACAAACGCGATGGGTTCAACGCGGTCTTTGCGCCGGGGCTGGCCGATGCGCCCTATTTCCACGACGCGCCGCAGGGCGATCTGCATGTCATTACGTTGGACAGCAGCGTGCCGGGCAAGGTGGCCGGGGCGCTGGACGACGCGCAGTTCGAGTTTCTGGAAGCCGCGCTTCAGCGTCATGGCGATCTGGCGAAACTCTTGGTGATCCACCACCCGCCGCGCGTCGATCCCGCGGCCCTCGCATGGGGCAGTCTGGACGCGGCGAGCAGTGCGCGTTTGGCCGAGATGTTGAAGGGGCAGCGCGTGGCGGGCCTCCTCTCGGGCCATGTGCATGTGAATCGGGTGAGCCATTGGCACGGCATTCCGGTGGTCATTTCCAACGGTCTGCATTCCACCATCGACCTGACCGAAACCCGCGACCTGCGTATCGTGGAGGGCACTGGATTCGGCCTTTGCGAATGGCATCCCAGCGGCTTGAGCGTCTCCTTTGCTCCGCTTGACCCGACGGCGTCTGAATTGGCGCGGATCGACCGCGCGCAGCTAAAATCCTTTGAGTAGAATGACATCCACCCCCGTTGGCCGCAGCCTCGCGCCCTGCGCCGCGGTGCAGTAAAAAAATTATTGTTGACCCTCAACCTTTTTAATTTCACACAGCGAGACATGAAAAGGCTATACCCGGCATGAGATCGGGCCGCTGTTCACGGGGAGGGTGAATTTGCTGACTGCCAATGGCGACAGTGTATCGACGCTTGGCGCACGCATGCGCAAGCAGCGTCATCGTTTGTCCCTGACTCTACAGCAGTTGGGCGAAGCCTCCGGCGTGTCCGTGGGCTATCTCAGCCAAGTCGAACGGGGCCGGGCCACGCCGTCACTGGGCACCCTGTCGCAGATCGCCGTGGCGCTTCAGGTCGATGTCAGTTTTTTCATCTATACGCCCAAGACCCAAGACAGCCTGACCCGTGCGGCTGAGCGTCCGCGCTTTGCCGTCTCGGGCTCATCCATCGAATATGAGAAGATCGGCGCGGATTTCCCGGGCCATGAGCTGTCCTCCTACATCATGAACGTGCCGCCGGGCTATGCCTCGGAAGAGGTCGTCCATGAGGGGGAAGAGGTGATCTATATCCTTGAGGGAGAGATCGCGCAGGTCGTCGATGGGGGGGAGCATATCATGCGGCCCGGCGACAGCCTGCATTACCTCGGCAGCAGCCCGCATTCGTGGTCCAACAAGACCGACAAGCCCGCCCGCGTGCTTTGGGTGGGGCGGATGCAATATGAACAGGCCGCTGGCGCCAATAGAATACGTCCGAATGAAGGGGCAGTCGCCACCGCATTCGCGTCGTCTCGCCCGTAAGGGCGTATCACCTGCGGCGGATACCCCGCTGCCAAGAAACAAACCAACCAGGAGAGAGAATATTATGTCTTTTACAACGAAATTGGCCACCGGTGCCATGCTGGCGGCCCTTGGGGCCTCGGCGGTATCGGCCCAATCGCTGGTCTATTGCTCCGAAGGCTCGCCCGAGGGTTTTGACCCCGCGCTGTACACAGCCGGCACCACATTCGACGCTTCCAGCCACCCGATCTACAACCGTCTGGCCGAGTTCAAAGTCGGCACGACCGAAGTCGTGCCCGCGCTGGCCGAAAGCTGGGAAGTCAGCGAAGACGGCATGACCGTGACCTTCAAGCTGCGCAAAGGTGTGAAATTCCACTCCAACGACCAGTTCACGCCGACACGCGATTTCAACGCCGACGACGTGATCTTCAGCTTTGACCGTCAGGGTAACGAAGAAAACCCCTATCACACCGTCTCGGGCGGCACATGGGAATACTACGGCGGCATGTCCATGCCCGATCTGATCGAAAGCATCGAGAAGGTCGACGACTACACCGTGGCCTTCAACCTGACCCGTCCCGAAGCGCCCTTCATCGCGAATATGGCGATGGACTTCGCTTCGATCGTGTCCAAGGAATATGCCGACGCGATGATGGAAGCGGGCACGCCTGAAATGGTGAACCAAGCGCCCATCGGCACCGGCCCGTTCAAGTTCCAAGCCTACCAGAAAGACGCGGTCATCCGTTACCTGCGCAACGACGACTACTGGGGCGATGCGGCCAAGGTTGAAAGCCTGATCTTCGCGATCACGCCCGACGCCTCCGTGCGCTACCAGAAGGTGCAGGCGGGTGAGTGCCACGTCATGGCATATCCGAACCCGGCCGATGTTCAGGCGATGAAAGACGCCGAAGACATCGTCGTGATGGAGCAAGAAGGTCTGAACGTTGGCTATCTGGCCTATAACACGCAGGTCGCGCCCTTCGACAACGCCAAGGTCCGCAAGGCCCTGAACATGGCGATCGACAAGCAGGCGATCATCGACGTGGTGTTCCAAGGCTCCGGCGAAATCGCCAAGAACCCGCTGCCGCCGACCATGTGGTCCTACAACGACGCCATCGAAGACGACAACTATGACCCCGAGGCCGCCAAGGCGATGCTCGAGGAAGAGGGCGTCAGCGATCTGTCGATGAAGATCTGGGCGATGCCGGTTCAGCGTCCCTACAACCCCAATGCCCGCCGTATGGCCGAGCTGATGCAGGAAGACTTCTCCAAGGTTGGCGTCGATGTCGAAATCGTCTCCTACGAATGGGGTGAGTATCTGGAGCGCTCCAAGTCCAAGGACCGTGACGGTGCCGTGCTGCTGGGTTGGACCGGCGACAACGGTGACCCAGACAACTTCCTCGCGGTTCTGCTGGGCTGTGACGGTGTCGAGAAATCCAACCGCGCCCAGTGGTGCAACGAGGAATTCGACGCGCTGATCCAGAAAGCCAAGGTTCTGCCGACCCAAGAAGAGCGTGCGCCGCTTTACGAAGAAGCGCAGGAAATCTTCAAGGATCAAGCGCCTTGGGCCACCATCGCGCATTCGGTCGTCTACATGACCATGCGCCCCGAGGTTGAGAACTATGTCGTGCACCCGCTGGGGGGCCACATCTTCAACCAAGTTGGCCTGAAGCAGTAACACTGCCGCTTTGACCAAAGGGGGCGGCATCATGTGCCGTCCCCATTTTATTAACCTCGCCAGCCCGAAAGCCAGCCCATGTCCCCTTCGCTGAATGATCGCCTGTCGGCCTATGCCGATATCGCCGCCGACCTATCGGTCGATGCCGTGGCGCTGGTGCCCGGCCCGAATTTCACCCGCGCCGTCGACCATGCCTTCATGAGCCACGAACGCCCCTTCGTTCTGGTGATCCCCGCCCGCGGCCCCGCCGCCGCCTTGGTGCCGAACCTTGAACTGGGCAGTTGGGAGTTGGTCGGTTTCGACGGGGCCGTTTTCGATTGGCGCGACCAGACGGGCTACGACGATGCCTTCGCCGCGCTGATGCAACATTTGAACATCACCTCGCTTGCAGTTGAAGGCCAAGTGATGCGCGTCTTTGTGCATCACGCGCTGAAGAAAGCGCAGCCCGATCTGCGGATCATCGATGCCGAGCGTGAGATCTCCGCCCCCCGCATGATCAAGACCGAGGCCGAGGTCGCGGCGCTGCAAAAAGCCATCGACATTTCCGAACGCGCCCTGCGCGCCACGCTGGATAGCGTGAAGCTCGGCCAGACCGAGAAAGAGATCGAGCAAAAGCTGGTGCAGATGATCTTTGCCGAAGGGGCTGATGATTTGTCCTTCGCCCCCATCGTCGCCGCCGGTGACGGCTCGGCCCGCCCGCATGCCAAGGCGCGTGAGGATTACCACGTCAAAGCAGGCGATGCGCTGCTGATCGACTTCGGCGCGCGCAAGGACGGCTTTGCCGCCGACATCACCCGCACCGTTTTCCTTGCCCATGTCAGCGACGAGGGGCGCGCGGTGTACGACACTGTGCTGCGCGCCAACCTTGCCGGGCTGGAGGCCACCCGCGCAGGCGTCACCGCGCATGAGATCGACGATGTGGTGACCGGCGTGCTCGAAGCCTCTCCTTTTGCCGACCGCATCCGCACCAAGACCGGCCACGGTCTGGGCCGCGATGTGCATGAAGCGCCTTATATCATGCGCGGCAACCACATGACTTTACCCGCCGGAACGGTGTACACCAACGAACCCGGTCTCTATGAGATCGGCAACTTTGGGGTGCGCATCGAAGATGACGTGCTGATCACCGAAGATGGCTACAAATCCCTGACCAACTTTCCGAAGGAACTGATGGTGCTCCCGTGCTGAAATATGTCTTGTCGCGCCTTGCGACCTTCATCCCCACTTTTATCGGCGTCACGCTGATATCATTCGCCTTCATCCGCTTGCTGCCCGGCGACCCGATCGTCGTCATGGCCGGTGAGCGCGGCATTTCCGAAGAACGCTATCTC
>NZ_SZNL01000021.1:41575-55005 GCF_005068605.1 Sulfitobacter sp. 15WGC
GCCTTGCGACCTTCATCCCCACTTTTATCGGCGTCACGCTGATATCATTCGCCTTCATCCGCTTGCTGCCCGGCGACCCGATCGTCGTCATGGCCGGTGAGCGCGGCATTTCCGAAGAACGCTATCTCGAACTGCAACAGCAGTTCGGCTTTGACCGGCCGATCTATGTGCAGTTCTGGGATTACTTCACCGGCGTGATACAGGGGGATTTAGGCACGTCCTTCGTGACCAAACGCCCGGTTTGGGATGAGTTCTTCTCACTCTTCCCCGCCACGCTGGAGCTGTCGCTCTGTGCGATGATCTTCGCCGTGGCCTTAGGCCTGCCCGCAGGGGTGATCGCGGCGGTGAACCGGGGCAAGTTCTTTGACCGGGCGCTGATGTCGACCGCGCTGGTGGGCTATTCGATGCCGATCTTCTGGTGGGCCTTGCTGCTGATCATCGTCTTTTCCGGCAATTTGGGCTGGACCCCGGTCTCGGGCCGGATCGACCTTCTTTACTATTTCCCCAATGCCACCGGCTTCATGCTGATCGACAGTCTCGCCTCGGGGCAGGACGGGGCCTTCCTCTCGGCGCTGCGGCACCTGCTGCTGCCGACCATCGTGCTGGGGACCATCCCGCTGGCGGTGATCGCGCGGCAGACCCGTTCGGCGATGCTTGAGGTTTTGGGCGAGGATTACATCCGCACCGCCCGCGCCAAGGGCATGTCGACGGGCCGGATCAACGGCATCCACGCCCTGCGCAACGCGCTTATCCCCGTCATCACCGTGATCGGCTTGTCGGTCGGCACGCTGCTGGCGGGCGCCATCCTGACCGAGACGATCTTTAGCTGGCCGGGCATCGGCAAGTGGATGGTCGATAGCATCTTCCGCCGTGACTACCCGGTGGTTCAGGGTGGCCTTCTGCTCATCGCCGTCATGGTCATGGTCGTGAACCTTACCGTCGACATGCTCTACGGCATCATCAACCCCAAGATCAGGAAACGCTAATGGACGACGCACTCTCTGCCGAAGCCGAAATGGTGCACGACCGCCCCGGCCGCTTGCGCGAATTCTGGTTCTATTTCCGTGAAAACCGCGGGGCCGTGATCGGCCTGTGGATCTTTGCCATCTTCGCCGTGCTGGCGCTGTTCGGCCCGTGGATCGCGCCGCATGATGCGACCGAGCAGTTCCGCTCGGCCATCCTGCAACCGCCCGCGTGGCAAGAGGGGGGGACGTGGAACCACATCCTCGGGACCGATCCTCTGGGCCGGGACATGCTCTCGCGGCTGATCGTCGGCGCGCGCTATTCCTTCTTCGTGGGCATCGTGGTGGTGACCATCGCCGCCTCGGGCGGGATCATCATCGGCCTCATCTCGGGCTTCGCGCCGAAATGGGTCGACACGATCATCATGCGGATCATGGACATCATCCTCGCCTTCCCGTCGCTCTTGCTGGCGCTGGTGCTGGTGGCGATCCTTGGGCCCAGCCTTACCAATGCGATGATCGCCATCGCCATCGTGCTACAGCCGCATTACGTGCGTCTGACCCGCGCCAGCGTGATCTCCGAGCGGCAGAAGGACTATGTCACCTCGGCCCGCGTCGTCGGCGCCAGCACGCTGCGGCTGATGGTCGTGACGGTGCTGCCGAACTGCCTTGCGCCGATCATCGTGCAGGCCGCGCTGTCCTTCTCGACCGCGATTCTTGACGCCGCCGCCCTGGGCTTCCTCGGCATGGGCGCACAGCCGCCCACCCCCGAATGGGGCACCATGCTGGCCGAGGCGCGCGAGTTCATCCTGCGCGCATGGTGGGTCGTGACTTTCCCGGGTCT
This sequence comes from Sulfitobacter sp. 15WGC, assembly GCF_005068605.1. Taxonomy (NCBI): domain Bacteria; kingdom Pseudomonadati; phylum Pseudomonadota; class Alphaproteobacteria; order Rhodobacterales; family Roseobacteraceae; genus Sulfitobacter; species Sulfitobacter sp. 15WGC. Next base: position 43,382 of record NZ_SZNL01000021.1, read on the forward strand.
TGCGATCCTCGTCACCGTGCTGGCGATCAACCTCATGGGCGACGGTCTGCGCGACGCCCTCGATCCGAAACTGAAGCGGAGCTGATTGATGTCTCTATTGCGTATCCGCAACCTCTCGGTCGATTTCGCCACTGCCTCGGGCAAGTTCCGCGCGGTCGACAGTGTCGATCAGGATGTCGACACCGGTGAAATTCTTGCCATCGTCGGCGAAAGCGGCTCGGGCAAGTCGGTCTCCATGCTGGCGCTGATGGGGCTGCTGCCTTGGACCGCCACCGTCACCGCCGATGAGCTGACCTTCGACGGCCACGACCTGCTGACCATGGACAAACGCGCCCGGCGTAAGATCGTCGGCAACGATCTGGCGATGATCTTTCAAGAGCCGATGTCCTCGCTCAACCCCTGTTTCCCGGTGGGCTGGCAGATCAAGGAATCCCTGCGCGTGCATCTGGGCCTGAACCGGGCCGAGCGGCACAAGCGGGCCATTGAGCTGTTTGAACAGGTCGGCATTCCGGACCCGGAAAAGCGCCTTTCGGTCTTCCCGCACCAGATGTCGGGCGGGATGAACCAGCGCGTGATGATCGCCATGGCGATTGCCTGCAAGCCGAAGCTTTTGATCGCGGATGAGCCGACGACCGCGCTCGACGTGACCATTCAGGCGCAGATCCTCGACCTGCTGACCTCGCTGCGCGACGAGACGGGCATGGGGCTGGTGCTGATCACCCATGACATGGGCGTGGTCGCCGAAACCGCCGAGCGCGTCAGCGTGCAGTATGCCGGTCAGAAGATCGAGGAGCAGCAGGTGCTGCCACTCTTCCGCGAACCGCACCATCCCTATACGGCGGCGCTGCTGGACGCGCTGCCCGAGCGCGCCACTGAGAAACGCCTGCCGACGATCCCCGGCGTGGTGCCCGGCCAGTTCGACCGGCCCGCGGGGTGCCTCTTCTCTCCGCGCTGCAAGTTCGCCAACGATAAATGCCGCGCCGAGAACCCGCCGCCCTTGGGCGAGGATCTGGGCAAGGCGCGTTGCTTCTATCCGCTCAACACCAATGAAAGGGCCGCGTCATGACCGCCCCCGTAATGACCGCCGACGCGCTGCAGCGTCACTATCAGGTTGGTGGCGGCTTCCTGCGCAAGACCCAGACGCTCAAGGCCGTCGCGGGCCTCGATTTCGAACTGCACCCCGGCAAGACGCTGGCCGTGGTGGGTGAAAGCGGCTGTGGCAAGTCCACACTGGCGCGTATGGTCACGATGATCGAAGAGCCGACCGCAGGCTCGCTGACACTCGACGGCAAGCCGGTGCGGCCCGAGGATTGGGCCGACCTGCGCCAGCATGTGCAGATCGTCTTCCAAGACCCCTATGGCTCGCTCAACCCACGCCAGCAGATCGGCACGATCCTGCAAGAGCCGTTGGTCATCAACCGCAAGGACATGTCCAAGAAAGAGCGCGAGGAAAAGGCGCGCGAGATGCTGCGCCTCGTCGGTCTGCGGCCCGAGCATTACGACCGCTACCCGCATATGTTCTCGGGCGGGCAGCGCCAGCGCATCGCGGTGGCGCGCGCGCTGATGCTCGACCCCAAGGTGCTGGTGCTGGACGAGCCGGTCTCGGCTTTGGACCTGTCGATTCAATCGGCGATCCTGAACCTGCTGGTGGACCTGCAGGAAAAGATGGATCTGGCCTATCTCTTCATCAGCCACGACCTGTCGGTTGTGCGCCATGTGGCCGATGACGTGATCGTCATGTACCTCGGCCGCGCGGTGGAGAAGGGGCCGAAGGACGAGGTCTTCGACAATCCGCGCCATCCCTATACGGCGGCACTTCTGTCGGCCACGCCGCGCGCCGACCCCGAAGGCGGCAAGGAGCGGATCAAGTTGCAGGGCGAGCTGCCCTCGCCGCTGGCGATCCCCGAGGGCTGCCCCTTCGCGCCGCGCTGTTGGAAAGTGCAGGATGTTTGCCGCAAGGAGCGCCCCCCGTTGGAGGGCGCACCGCATCCGGCAGCTTGCTACTTCCCCGTCGACGAATGAGGCGGGCGCGGGTGGCTCAGACCACCTGCGCCACCACGCCGATGCAATCGCCCATCTTGACCAGCCCCGGCACATGCCGGGCGGTTAGGATGCCGCTAAGCTGCGCATGGGCGAGGATCGCTGGCTGACCGCTGCGGTCGCTGGGCCAGAGCCGGGCGATGGGCTGGCCCTCGGTCACCGCGTCACCCAGATCGACCAGCGGCTCCAACAGGGCCGTGGTCTCACTAAAGGTGAAGCAGCGCCCGTCGGGCATGTCGAGCATCACGCTTTCGGCCACCTCCGGCTCCCCTTGCAAAATGCCCGCATGGATCAGCAAGTTGCGCGCGCCTTTGCGCGCCACGGCGATGCTCTTGGCCGTCGATGTGCCCGCGCCCCCCAACTCGGTGGTGACAAAGACCTTGCCCTGCTCCTCGACCTCGGTGTCGAACATGCCGCGGTTGTCGATCTCTAGCATTTTCATGGAGTAGGGCGCGTTGAACGCCTCCATCGCGGCCATGCAAGCGGCCTCCTGCCGCTTGTCGGGCAGGATATGCGCGGCGGCGAAGGGCAGGAAATCCAGCGTCCGCCCGCCGGAGTGGTAATCCAGCACGATATCGGCCAGCGGCACCAGTTCGGTGGCGATGTAATGCGCGATCTTCTGGGTCACCGTGCCGCCCGGGCTGCCCGGAAAGCTGCGGTTCATATTGCCCCCGTCGATGGGCGAGCAGCGTCGGCCTGCGGCGAAGGCGGGTTGGTTCATCATCGGCAGGATGATGACGCGACCCGAGACCTGCGCCGGGTCCAGCGTGGCGGCCAGTTCCTGCAAAGCGATCGGGCCTTCGTATTCATCGCCGTGGTTGCCGCCGGTGAGCAGCGCCGTGGGGCCGTCGCCGCCATTGATGACGGTGATGGGGATCATCACGGACCCCCAAGCGCTGTCGTCGCGGCTGTAGGGCAGGCGCAGGAAACCGTGATGCGCGCCGGGTTGGTCGAGCGAGATGGTCGGGGTAATGGGATTGCTGGTCATGCGGAAACAAACAACTTTCGCGGTGTGGTGCAGAAACATTCATGGCCGGTCTCGGTGATGCGGATCGGCTCGGTGATCTCAAGCCCGCCATCGTCAAGCCAAAGCGCGGGCATGAAATGGAAGGTCATGCCGGGCTCTAGGATCGTCTTGTCGCCACGGCGGAAAGAGATGGTGCGCTCCCCCCAGTCGGGCGGGTAGCTGATGCCGATGGCATAGCCGCAGCGGCTGTCCTTCTCGAATCCCGCCTTGTTCAGCGTGGCGTTAAAGGCATTGGCGATATCCTCGGCCCGGTTGCCGGGTTTGGCCTGTTCGAGACCCGCGTCAATCGCATCCAGCACGGCGTTTTCCGCATCGCGGTATTTCTGCGGCACATCGCCAAAGAACAGCGTGCGCGACTGGGGGCATTGGTAGCGCCGATGCGCGCCTGCGATCTCAAAGAAGGTCGCCTCATTGGGCTGCATGGGGCGGTCGTCCCATGTTAGATGCGGGGCGGTGGCATCCATGCCCGAGGGGGCCATGGGCACGATGGCCGGATAGTCCCCCCAGAACCCCTGTGCGCCGCGAATGCCGGTGGCATAGATCTCGGCCACCAGATCGTTCTTGCGCATGCCGGGCACGGCGACTTCGAGGATGCGGACGTGCATTTCCTCCACGATCCGCGCAGCGCGTTCCATATATTCGATCTCGCGCTCGGATTTCACCGCGCGTTCCCAGTTCACCAACGCCGTGGCATCCATGAAGGTCGCCTTGGGCAGTTTGGCCTTGAGCGTGTCATGGGCGCGGGCGGAGTAATAGTAGTTGTCCATCTCGACGCCGATGCGCGCCTGTTCCAACCCCATCTCGCTCAAGAGGGTTGAGAGGTCTTCCATCGGGTGTTTTTCGGGATTCTGGACGTAGGTATCGTCATAGCCGCGAATGCAGTCGTCCTCCATGAAGACCGTCCGCCGGGCACCGAGCGCGTCCATGCCACGGCCCCACCAGACCGGCTCCCCCTCATGGGTCAGGATCACCGCTTGGTAGACATAGAACGACCAACCGTCATAGCCCGAGAGCCACGACATGTTCGACGGATCGCTGACGACGATCGCATCGAGATTGCGCGCGGCCATGGTCTTGCGCGTTCGGTCGACCCGGCGCTGGTACTCGCTGTTTGTAAAATTCGCCTCATAAGTGGTCATAGGCCAGCCCCTTTCATGTCTGGTTACCCGAATAATGCGATCCGGCCAGAGGGGCCGGGATCACGGAATGATGCCTTGTGCATGGGCGCTTGGCATGTCGCAGTCGAACAGACGGCCATAGCCATCGGGGCGGCCCGAAAGCCCGCCCATCCGTTGCAACGCCCAGCACAGCGCTTGGTTAGAGGTCACGACGGGCTTGCCCAGCCGTGCTTCGATCCGGTCGATCACGTCAACGCCGCGCAGGGAGGTGCAGGAGAGGAAAAATGCCTCTACTTCCGCGCCATCCAGCGCAGCGGCGCCGTTTATGATGCTTTCGTCGTCGATCCGCGCCATGTCGCGGTCGTCTTCCAATGCGAAGGCCCCGTTGCGCATGACCTCTAGCCCCTGATCGTTGAAATAGGTGGCCAGCGGCGCGGCAGTTTCCGGCAAATAGGGGGTCAGCATCGCCACCCGCGTCACGCCAAGCGCGGCAAAGCCCGCGATGGCGGCAGAGGCGGGGGTGATGACGGGCACGCCGGGCAGCCCCTCGCCAATCGCCTCGCGCACCGCCGGGTTGCCGATGGCGACCGAGGCCGAGGTGCAGCAAAAGGCGATGGCCGACAGCTGAATGCCCGGCACCAAGAGCGCCGCGGTGCGGGCCATATCGGGGGTCATGGCGCGCAGCCGTTCGGGGGTGGTGGGGTTCTCAAAGGCGATCCGGGCCACATGCAGCGCGGCCTGCGCCGGGTCGATCAGCCGCGCGGCGTCGCGTTCAAAGGTCATGTCGGTCGACAGCAGCATCGCCCCCAGCCGCACGGGGTCATCTTCACGCAAACGGCAATCAAGCGTCTCGCTTTGCACAGGGGGTGTCACCTGAATATTCCTTTGACCTAGACGACAAGCACGGGGCATTTCGCGAGCCCCGTAACCTTGTGAGAGACCGAGCCCAAGAGATAGCTGTCGCCCGTGGCACCAAGGCCGCGCGAGCCGATGACGATCAGGTCAACCTCATGTTTCTTGGCAAATTCCGTCACCGCCCGCGCGGGGCGGCCAGAGCGGACGAAGGCGCGGACATTCTCGACGCCCGCGTCTTTCATCAGTTGCTTGCCGTGGGTGATAATCTCGGTCGCATGGGCCTGCATCGCGTCGTCGATATTGCCCGGATCGTTCACCCGCACCATCGAGAGCGACGCCTCCAGCATTGAATGATGCCGGTAGATCGTCAAAAGCGTCACCTTCGCCCCGGTCAGCTTGGCCATCTCTGCCGCCTTCATCAGCGCGCGGTCGGCATTCACCGAGCCGTCATAGGGGGCGAGGATATGGGTGAACATGACGCTCTCCTCTTATTTCGCAAAGGCCAGATCGCGCAGGAACAGGGCGATCTGCGGGAAAAAGATCAGGGCAACCGAGACACTCAGCAGCATGATGATGAAGGGCGGGGTGCCGCGGATGACCTCCATATAGGGCCGTTTGAAGACCGCGATGGCGGTGAAGATGTCACAGCCAAAGGGCGGTGTGGCCGAGCCGATGGCGACTTGCAGCGTGATGACGGTGCCGACCAGCACCGGGTCGAGGCCGACCGAGTCCACCACCGGTGCGAAGATCGGCACGAAGACGAGGATCACGACAATGGGGTCCACGAACATACAGCCGATGAAGAAGGCCGCCGAGATCACGAAGAGCACGCCAATCGGCCCCATGCTGTCGATCCCGATGCCGGTCAGCACCGCTTGCGGAATCTGCGCGAAAGAGATCACCCAAGAGAATGCCGCACCCGCGGCGACGAGAATGAAGACCACAGCGGTGATCAGCCCGGTCGATTTCGCGGTTTCATAGATGCCGGCAAAGTCGATTTCCCGAAAGACGATCATCTCAAGGAAAATGGCATAGAGCACGCAGGCCGCCGCCGCTTCAGTTGGGGAGAAGACACCGCCGTAGATGCCGCCGATGATGATCGCCGGGAAGCCCAGCGGCCAAAGCGCTTGGCGCACCGCGCGGAAACGCTCGCCCCATGTCGCTTTCTCTTCGGTGGGGACGTTATGGCGGTAGGCGTAGATCACGGAATAGACCGAGAAGAGCGCGAGGATCAGCAGCCCCGGCCCGATGCCCGCGATGAAGAGTTCGGCAATCGACGTGTTGGAGACGACGCCGTAGATGATCATCCCGATGGAGGGCGGGATCAGGAAGGCGATGTCGGAGGAGTTCACGATCAGCGCCAGCACGAAACTGTCTTTGTAGCCCGCCTTGAGCATCCGGGGCCGCAGCGGCGAGCCGACGGCGACGACCGTCGCCTGTGTGGAGCCCGAGACCGCGCCGAACATGGTGCAGGCCGCAGCGGTGGCGACCGCGAGACCGCCCTTCATATGGCCGACGAAAGACATCACCATATCGATCAGCCGCCCGGCGGATTGGCCCCGTGTCATGATGTCGGCGGCAAAGATGAACATCGGCACGGCGATCAGCGAGGCGGGGCGCACCCCCGCCATCATCTGCTGCACCATCGTCTCAAGCTGGCCGAACCCGCCGAAGAGCGAATAGAAACCGACGAAAGCCCCCACGATCAGCGGGATCATCATGGGAAAGCCGAGCAGCAGCAGAACGACCATGACAGAGAAAATGGTGACGGCCATGGCTCAGACCTCCCGCTCGTTGTCGTCGTAGCCTTCGAGAACGCTGGTCGACAGGTAAATATCTGGTTCGATGATGTTTTTGATCGCGGTCAGCAGGTATTGCAGGCCGGTCATGAAAAAGCCGAAAGGCACCCAGACCAGCGTCCACCAGACCGGCACTTGCAGCGCGGGCAGCAGACGGCCGCGTCCGGCTTGGGTCATGATGTATTGCAGGGCGTACCAGGCGAGGCCGAACATGAAGACGGCGGTGACGAAGGCGATGAAGATCATCAGCACTTTGCGCGGGCGCGGGGGCAGGGCGTCGAAAATCGCCGACATGCGGATATGCCGCCCATGCCGCGCGGCATAGGAGATGCCCGCAAAGGTGATGAGAATGATCAGAACGCTGTTCAGTTCTTCGGAAAAGAAGATCGAGCTTTGAAAGACGAAACGGCCCACCACATTGGCAATCGTATTGGCGGCCATCAGCAATACCCCAGCGGCGAGCATTACGGACTCAAGCCAGCTGATCGCGTTGTCGATCGTGCCCAGAGGGCCGGGGAGGGTGGATTTATAGGTGCCCACGGGGGCGTCATCGGTGCCGGTGGTATCTGTCTGAGATTGCAGTTGCGAACTGTGGTTGTCTTCCGTCACCGGCGTCATCCCGTAGATGGTTCAAATGGATCGCGTCAAAATAAGGTCACCCCCCGGCGATGCCGGAGGGTGAGAAAGTCGTTTACTTGACGGCTTCGAGGTCTGCCTTGAATTGGTCAAGAATTTCCTTGCCGCTGTCGCCTGTCATTTCGATGAAGGCTTCTTCAACCGATGCGGCCTTATCTTTGAAGGGCTGACGCTCTTCTTCGGACAGGATGTTGATCTGCATGTCGGGCTTCGCCTTGGCGATGTTATCCAGCGACTTTTCCTGCAGGCCGGACTGGTATTCGAGGATGTATTCGAATGCCGCGTCAGAGGCGTTCTGAACCACCTCTTTGTCTGCGTCGGACAGGCCATCATAGAAATCCTTGTTGGCCATCACAGCGGTGGTGAAGTTGTTGTGGCCGATGCAGGTGATGACCTCGGTCACCTCATACATCTTGGTGGATTCCAGATAGAAGCCGGGGTTTTCCTGACCTTGGATGATGCCGGTCTGCATCGCGCCATAGACTTCGCCCCATGGCAGCGGTGTCGGCGTGGCACCAAAGGCTTTGTAGCTTTCGACCAAGAGCGGGTTGGTCATGACGCGGAACTTGACCTCGTTAAGGTCTTCGGGCGTTTTGACCGGCTCTTGCGTGGTCATGCAAACGTCACCCTCGGGGAACATCTTGAGCAGTTCCAGACCCTGCTCTGCATAAAGCTCGGGGAACATTTCGTTGATGGCCTTGGAGGTGCGGAAGAACTCGAACAGTTCCTCGTCGTCCTGCGGCAGCAGGTAGGGCACGAAGAAGACCTGCGCCTCGGGGATCAGCGCGCCGGTGAAGCCGGGGGACTGGTCCACGAACTGAAGGATGCCGGCCTGCGCCTGTTCCATCGTGTCAACGGATTCACCCAAGGTGCCATAGGGGAAAAGCTGCACTTCGTGGTCGGAGTTCGCTTCGACTTCTTCCTTGAATTTCTGGGCGTATTTGCCCTGCACCTCGTCCAGTGCCTCTTCAAATGCATAGCGCCATGTGTCGGCGGAGGCCGCGCCTGCGACGCTTGTCACGGCTGCGAGGATACCCCCGGTGATAACGGTCTTGAAATTAGCCATCTGTCTCCCTTTCATTTATTGCCCGCGCAGCACAAAGGCCGCAGCGAAACTAATGTCCTGACTGCTAGATCATTTAAACCGATCCCAATCATGTCAATGTGAATATTGATCCATGACAATTTGAGACGCTCTCACAGTCATTCCGCCCTACCCCTGTTGCGTAATCTTGCATCGATCATGCGAATCCCCCGGGCGAATTCAGGAAAGGATTGCCCCCCGATCGAGACGCGAATCCCCGGGTGGCGGTCTGGTGGGCCGATGGCGAAACTGGCCCCATTGGCCACGGCGACCCCGCTTTCGCGGATGGATTTGACCAGTTCGGCCTCTTCGTAAATGTCATGACAGGGCAGCCAGAGGTGCAGCCCGTTCGAACTGGTCCGCATGTCGAGGCCGCGAAACACATTGGCGGCGAAATCGGCGCGGTCGCGCAGGGCCAATTGCTGACGGTTGAGCAGGGTTTCGGCGGTGCCTTCTTCGATCCAGCGCCCGGCGATCTCGGTCATCATATTGGTGGCCATCCAACTGGTCACCATATGCCGGTTGGCCGCCGAGGCGCAGAGGTGATCCGGCACCACCAGATAGCCGACCCGCAGCCCCGGCAGCAGGCATTTGGTGAGGCTGGTGAAATAGAGCACCCGTTCCGGGGCCATGGCCGCCATTGGCGGTGGCGGCGCGTCTTGCAGCGGCCCCCATGACTGGTTTTCGATGATCAGCAGGTCATGGCGTCTTGCCACCTCGATCACCGCAGCGCGGCGGCTTTCGGTCATGGTAAAGGCCAGCGGGTTGGCCCCGTTGGGGATCAGGTAGACGGCCTTCACCGGCTCTTTTGCGCAGACCCGCTCCAGCGCTTCGGGGCAGATGCCGCCCGCGTCGACGGTCACACCTTGCAGGCGGATGCCCAAAAAGCGGGCGAGGGGGCGCAGGGTGTGATGGCCGATGTCTTCGCTGACGATCAGATCGCCCGGTTGCGCCGCGGTCATCATCGCCACGGTCATCGCGCTGGTGCTGCCATTGGTGGGGATCACCGCCATCCCCTCCAGATCCAGCCCGCAGAGCGAGAGCCAGCGCCGCACTGCGCTGCTACTGTCCCCGGCGCGGAGGTCTTGGCGAAACCCGCCCATCATCGCGCGGGGCAGGGAGCGGGCCATGGCGCGGAGTGTTTTTTGCATCGCCTCTTCATGGGCGTGATCCAACACAGGTTTCAGGATCGACATATCCAGCAACCGCCCGGCGGCCTTGCGGCTGACGAAGGGCATGGAGATCTCATCGCTCGCCGCGCGCACGAAAGTGCCGCGCCCGACCTCTCCGACGATTTTGCCCGCCTCAACCAGCTTGTCATAGGCGCGGCTGACGGTCTGCACGCTCAGCGACAGGTCAAAGGCCATCTGCCGCTGCGTCGGCAGGCGGTCTCCGGGTTTGAGCACGCCGTTCTGTATCGCCGTTTCAATCGCCTGAACGAGTGAACGATAGGCAGGGCGGGTCAGGGATCCGGGGTCTGGGCGCCATTTTGTCATGATCTGGATGATCACCACAATCATGACAATTGACAAGTCCGGCATGCGCTCGCATGAAGCGGATATGAGCTTTGTCAAACTCGATAAGCGCGATATCGCGGTGCTGTCGATCCTCTCTCGCGAGGGGCGCATCGCCAAATCCGCGCTTGCCGACAAGGTCAACCTGAGCGCCACCGCCTGCGGCGAACGGCTCTCGCGGCTGGAGGCTGCGGGCATCATCACCGGCTATCAGGCCCATGTCGCCCTGCGCCGCATCGCCCCGCATGTCACTGTCTTTGTGCAGGCCGAATTGGGCAACCATCGGGCCGAGGCATTTCAGCGGTTCGAGGCCGTGATCGCGCAGCATGATGAGATCGTGCAGTGCTGGGCCTTGGGCGGCGGCTTTGACTATCTGCTACAGGTCGTCACCCGCGACATCGACAGCTACCAACGTCTGATGGATGCGCTGTTGGATCAGCAGGCCGGGCTGAGCCGCTACTTTACCTATGTCGTCACCAAATCGGTTAAATCGGCACCGTTGCCGCTGTCGCTGCTGCTGCCCGAGGGCGAAAGCTGAGCCGCCGTAGTTTTTCCGGCGGGCCGGGGGCTGCGCCGCAAAACCTCCTGCCGATCGGCTGATATTCGGTCAAACCCGCGCCGCATCCTGCCTTACCTTTGGGGCAATTCATCCCAAGGAGGTGCCCGATGACCAAGATGATCCCAACCCCCGCCGATGGTCTGCCCGCGCTGACGCGGGGCGCGCTGGCCCGCCACTTTGCCTATGTCGATGGCGCATGGGTCGCGGGGGCGCAGAGCGATGATTTCAACGTGACCGATCCGGCCAGCGGCGCGGTGCTGGGCGCGGTGGCCAAGCTTAGCGCCGAGGACAGCCGCGGCGCGGTGGATGCCGCCCATGCCGCATTTCCCCATTGGTCGGGCCTACTGCCGCAAGAGCGCGGCGCGATCCTGCGCCGCTGGCGCGATCTGATGCTGGAGAACCGCGAGGATCTGGCGCGGATCATGACCGCCGAACAGGGCAAACCCATCTCCGAGTCGCGCGGCGAGATCGACTATGCCGCCTCCTTCTTTGAGTTCTATTCCGAAGAGGCCCGCCGCCCGAACATCGAAGGCGTCACCTCGCATTTGCCGGATGCCGAGGTGGAAATTTGGCGCGAGCCGGTGGGCGTGGCCGCGCTGATCACGCCGTGGAACTTCCCATCTGCCATGCTGACCCGCAAGGCGGGCGCGGCGCTTGCCGCAGGCTGCACCGTGGTGGCGCATCCTTCGGCAGAGACGCCCTTCTCGGCGCTGGCGCTGGCCGAATTGGGCGAACAGGCGGGGCTACCCAAGGGGGTGTTCAACGTCGTCACCGGCGAGGCGCCCGAGATCGTGAAACCGTGGATGGAGGACACCCGCGTGCGGGCCATCTCTTTCACCGGCTCCACCGAGATCGGCAAGCTGCTGTACCGTCAGGCATCGGACAGCGTGAAACGTCTGGTGCTCGAACTCGGCGGCCATGCACCTTTCATCATGTTCGATGATGCCGATATGGACCGGGCCGTCGAAGAGGCGATCAAGGCCAAGTTCGCC
>NZ_SZNL01000220.1:0-249 GCF_005068605.1 Sulfitobacter sp. 15WGC
AAACCGCGCAACGCGCCCCCGGTATGGACGATTTGAAAGTGGCTTCCATGAAAAAGGAAAAACTGCGTTTGAAAGAGGAGATTAGCCGCCTGTCGAGCTGACCCTTACCGCGCAATGCGGCGTTTTTGATCGCTGTCGTTCCGCTTTGGCGGGGCGGCAGACTGGATGGCCAGTAAGTGCCGCATTCGGCTTTCATTTGTCGCATTAAAAAAGGCCAGTCTTGGGAAAAGACTGGCCCAATAAATTTCT
>NZ_SZNL01000221.1:0-249 GCF_005068605.1 Sulfitobacter sp. 15WGC
CGGCAAAGGGCGTGAGCCCCGCCAGAATGATCGCACCGACGACGGGGATAACCTCCCCCATTTGGCCCGCGAAAATTGCGGATGTTGCGGTGTACCAGCTGCCGGAAATGGCAGTGCCCAGAAAAAAATGTGGCGGCGGTACGCTTGGTAAATGGCTTTGACGACACTTGGAATTCCTCGCCCCGAAGCGGACATGCTTAAAACTATAGCATGACTTGTGCATTGTAATTTAATCAAAATGCCAGAGCA
>NZ_SZNL01000222.1:0-249 GCF_005068605.1 Sulfitobacter sp. 15WGC
TATCCGTTTGTTCCTTAAGTAATTTGTAGCCATACTAGAAACGTCTCAATGCATGGGATCGGATAGCAGGATTTGCACCATTTCCCACACAGCGAATGAGCGGCCGCCTCTTTCCCGACCGTTTTTTTGTTGTGAAAAAATTCGAGAACTCAGATGTCTCTATCACCGGTGAAGTCTATTATTCGCGTCCTCGTGCTGTCATATTTTTTCTCCATGAATTCATTAATTTTATGACGTTTGATCCCGCTT
>NZ_SZNL01000223.1:0-249 GCF_005068605.1 Sulfitobacter sp. 15WGC
GCGAAAACGCTTGGCTGATGGAGATCGAAGGCTTCCTTCGAGATGAGGCCGGAACCATCGGGGCGCGTCTGCGCGCATCTGCCCCATGACCCGCTCCATCCGCACCATGCCCGAAGCGCAGAAAAAAAGCGCTGCACCGCGCGCGCTGGCTTGAGGTCATCTGGATCGCGGTCTTAGGGTCGATCGTGGCGGCAATCTATTTTGCAGTGGGCAGCAGCCAAGCGATGAAAACCGCATGGATCGAAGACC
>NZ_SZNL01000224.1:0-249 GCF_005068605.1 Sulfitobacter sp. 15WGC
CCTGGAGCGAAGCCGGTTTCAACATCAAGCGTCGAGTGAAGAAGCCGTTTGCTTGGATCGAGTACAGCAACGGTCGCAGGTTCGTCCGATACGATCTCTATGCATCGAGCCAGGTGACACCAAAAAAAGCGGCCCTCAGATCGCCAGCTAGCCAAGAAGCTGATCAACGATGAGGTGATGTAATGCGCGCACGCGCTGATCCCTGATGATTACATCGCTCGCAAGGGACTGCCTGCACTGAGGTCATCA
>NZ_SZNL01000225.1:0-249 GCF_005068605.1 Sulfitobacter sp. 15WGC
TACAGATGCGCGCCCTCTTCGTTCACCTTTTCACTGCCACCGGAGCAGTGCTGGCCATGCTCGCCATGCTCGCCGCCGTGGAAGAGAAATGGGACCTCATGTTCCTATGGCTGGTGATCGCCTTTTTCGTCGATGGCATCGACGGGCCGCTGGCGCGCAAATATGATGTGAAGACCAACGCGCCTGAGTTCGATGGCGTCTTGATGGATCTGATCATCGATTATCTGACTTACGTCTTCATCCCGGCCT
>NZ_SZNL01000226.1:0-249 GCF_005068605.1 Sulfitobacter sp. 15WGC
TTTTCTTGGCGCTGGATTTTCCGCCGCCCGCTTCTTTCAGGCTCTCTTTCAGCGCGCCCATAAGGTCGATCACATTCTCGCCCTCGGCGGCGCTGTCATCCCCGGTCTGCACGCGCGGGGTCTTTTTGTTCTTCACCTTCGCATCCAACAGCTTTTGCATCGCCTCGGCATATTTGTCGGTATAGGCGGAGGCGTCGAAGGGCGCGGTTTTCTTGTCGATGAGCGAAGTCGCGACATCGAGCAATTCCT
>NZ_SZNL01000227.1:0-249 GCF_005068605.1 Sulfitobacter sp. 15WGC
GGCCTTGATTTTCCCACTTTGAAAATAATGCTTCCTCAGTGTGGGTACGCTGATGCCCAGTTCCCGCGCGATCTGTGAGTTGTTCAAACCCGCGACCAGCAAAGCTCTGATCTTGCTCGCATTTTTTTGAAGTGGCGATATGACCGGTTCGACCCGGACCACCGCGCCCCTCAGGGATAGGGTCACCCAGTAAGTCAAATCTCTGATCCACCAGAAAAAAATCTCCGAATGATGGGGCTGCCGGTTTCC
>NZ_SZNL01000228.1:0-249 GCF_005068605.1 Sulfitobacter sp. 15WGC
CCAGCGGCTGGAAAACCTCATCCACCGGGGTTTCGGCAACGTGGTTGACGTAGTTGGAGATGGTTTTCTGCGCCATGCCGAGGATCACGTCCAGCACCGCGCGGTGACCATAGCCTGCGTCGAAAAACGCCTGCATCTGCGTGTCGGAAACGAAGCCGCGGTTGCGCACCATCTGCACGGTGAAGGTCCGCAGCGCTTCGAGTTTGGGCGTCGGCAGGGCCGTTTCATTGCGCAGCGCGTCACTGATCT
>NZ_SZNL01000229.1:0-249 GCF_005068605.1 Sulfitobacter sp. 15WGC
CAGCAGGATCAACAACCCCGAGGCCGCAGGCTCTCGACGGCTGAAAAAGCGGGGCAGCCAATGGGCAAGGATGACCACCGCCCCCACGGCCCCCAATGCGAAATGATAGCCGTTCAGGGCGAAAAAAACTGCCGTCGCTCACTGCCGATTCCCGTTTTCTGCTCAGGGGCTTGGCCCCATATCAGCATCATAGGTATCTTGGCGCGGCGGCATTGCCAGTCATGCGCGGCGGAAATCCCCTCGCGGCCC
>NZ_SZNL01000022.1:0-45554 GCF_005068605.1 Sulfitobacter sp. 15WGC
TCGCCTATCTCAAGACAACCCTGACAGCGATCGCCAATGGTCATCCGCAAAGTCGCCTCGACGATCTGCTCCCGTGGAACTTCAAACCGTCAAGCTAAGTGGATGGTGCTGTCCAGCTACCGCTTACATAGGACCGACCATTCGTTCACAGCGCAGCATTCGTATTTGGCAACGGTACGAACTGAAGGACGGGTCGACTTGGCCTCGGCGGGTTATATCGCCTGTGTTGCACTCCTAAGTATTTGGAAAGTCTATGACAACGTCTTTTCCGAGGGTCAAACCCACGGCATTGCAAGCCGCCTGAATAATCCTCAGCTTCTCTCGATTGGCGATATTTGTCCCGATTAGCCAACCATCAATAATCTCTTCCGCGCGAGCCAAATCTGGCCGCTTTGGGTAGATTTCCTCCGGTGAGCGCGCGATGTGATTGCGAGATTTGCCACGAGCAGCGCGTGCGATATCGACCATTCGATCGGGATACCGTTTCGCAATTTCACCAAGAATCTCCACCAGCGCTGACTTCGCCGTGTTAGTTGTTCTCGCCTCACCGAAAAGTTCGAAAGCAACCTGTCTACCACTGGAACTGGGTGAGCTGTTCGTCTTGGATGGCGTGACGAGCTTCGCGGGTCTAACTGAAGCCTCGACCGCTTTTGGCACCACGAGTTGGTCAACGCTCTTCGTGAGCGAAAGTGATTGAAGGAACGCCAAAACAGCAGTGCTGGACGGCCTGACGCCAGAAATCGCTTCAGTTTGGTCTTGAAGCAATTCTACCAGCAGCTCTTCCGGTTCCCCCACCAATGACTGCCATGCTTGTGGTATGCTGCGCTGTGCCTCTCGACGAGACCGCAGATCACGGAAGTCCACATCAACCGCATCTCGGGCTTCACCCGTCCTCACCCTCTCTCTCTGAAGATAACGCCTGAATGTTTCCTCCAGCTGATTTTGGTCTCGCTCGACAAGGTGGAGCTTTTGAACTCGGCGCTGCGAGTAATCGCCCTCCCCTGGCGGGTAGTAGAAGCTCCATTCCCGGCCATCCGTGAGAACGCAAATCGGAACACCTTTGTGGAAAGCATACTCGAATAATTGTTTATCTCCGAAACCAGCGCGCCCCACCCCCTTGACCTCGATGAAGACGCTTGGCTGCCTCACGCCACCAAAAAGGGCAAAATCTACCCGACCACCTGGCATCGAGAACTCCGGAACAATTTGAGCGGGGTCAGCATCATCCCACCCAAGTGACCGAAGGATTGGGAGGACGACACCAACCGAGACTGCGGCCTCGTTTTGGTATGCGCCTTCCTCAAGTCGTGAACGTATAGATTTGATGAGGTTTTCTAAGGACATTCGCCATCATTGTTGCGGCTTGGTTCACTTTGCAAGTCTCCAAGAACACGTTCTGCCGCCCCATATGACCAAGAGTTTGGCATCACCTAAGTTCAAAACGCCTTTCAGTCGAAAGCCTTCTGCCCCCACGTCCAAGGAAAGGGCTGAACCCACCGATATATGACGTCAAGGTGGCAAAAGACACCAATACTGGGAAATTGGCCATTTATACGCGCCAAATGGCCAAAACTTTTGGGGGTGTCCGCAAACTGTGTTGGTGCGCTTCGTTATTTTGAAGAAAGGCCTATATTATTCCGCTTTTCCCGCGGAGGATGCCCTTGCTACACCACGACTTTCGCCGTTTTCTCGATGCCCTCGAAGACCTGAACCCGGCCCAGATCGAGGACGCACAAACGAAAATCCAGGATCTCCGACGAAAGACGGAAGCGATCTCGGAGATCGAAGCACGGACAAACCAAGATCACAAGTGCCCCTTCTGCGGCGACGAGCGCCGCCAGAAGTTGGGCCGCACGCGGACCAAAATCCAGCGCTACCGCTGCACCGGTTGCCAGAAGGCTTATTCGGGACGAACGGGCAGCGCCATCGGCCGCATCCATCGCCCAGACCTGTTCATGGTGGCGCTGCGGGATATGTTGGGCACCTCTGCACCGCAGTCGGTGCGCAAGCTCGCGAGACGGCTCGGGCTCAACAAATACACGGTCTGGCGCTGGCGGATTCTGGTGTTTTCGATCATCGGGAGCAGCATCTCATCGGCGAGCTTTTCTGGGATCATCGAGGCGGACGAGACCTACCAGCGAGAGTCTCGAAAGGGGTCTCGAGAATGGGTCCGCCACTTCGCCGATCCGCAGAACGTCCCGCGGCCGCCGCGCCCTCGTTGGGAAGACTTCACGACACAAGGGCTGAAGATGATGCGTGGTCTCTCAAGCTGGCAACTCCCCATCCTCACGGTCGCCGACCGTGGCGGTTCTCGCCTTTTTCGGCGGCTACCGAACCGCAAGAGTGCCACCGTGGAGCGCGCCATGAAGCCTCTGGTTCCGGATGATGCCGTGCTCTGCTCGGACGGAGGAACTGGCTACAGGAACCTCGCGGCGGCACGCCAACTGGAGCATTTTGTGGTCGGCAGCAAGCCCGGCAAACGCGTGGCCTCAGGCTGCTATCACATCCAGAATGTGAACTCACTCCACGCCTGCTACAAGAGGTTCATCAAGCCCTTCTGTGGTCCGGCCAGCAAGAACCTCAGCGGCTACATCCGTTGGCTCGAGGTGAGACTGGAGGGGATACGACCCGCGGAACTTGTCCGCGCATCGTAAATCTGGTGTCATGGCAGAGGTCCGCTTCAAGCCTGAAACGGACCGGGTTTGTAGGGCTTGGACCTATCGCTCTCGATCCGATTTCGCCTTCATTGCGCTGCGCACGAGCTTGCCAAAAGCACGATCCTTTTCTCGGCGTTCCGCGAGACTGGCAGAGTTGAAGGCGTCCTCGGCTTGGAGCTTGCGCCAGCGGGCGAGCCGGGCGGGGTCAAGGCTGGCGCCCTCAATCGCGGCCAGGATGGCGCAGCCGGGTTCGGTTTTGTGCTGACAGTCGGTGAAACGGCAGTTCGCGGCCAGCGCCTCGATATCTTCGAACACGTCGGCGATGCCTGCTGCGGCGTCGGTCAGCTGCAATTCGCGCATGCCCGGCGTGTCGAGAACGAGGCAACCGCTCGGCGTGGCATGCAGCTCGCGCCGGGTCGTTGTGTGCCGACCTTTGGCATCGTCATCGCGGATGTCTTGCGTGGCGATGGCCTGCGTGCTGAGGAGCGCGTTCGTCATGGTGGATTTGCCGACACCGGAGGAGCCGAGGAAAGCAACGGTGCGGCCGGGCTTGCACCAGTCGGCCAGCGCCTCAACCGGTTCGGCGCCGCGGGCGTCCAGCGCCACAACGGGCACCCTTTCGGACACGGCCTGCGCAGCGTCGATGTAGGGCACGGTGTCCTCTGCGATGTCCGCTTTCGTCAGGACGATCATCGGCTCGATCCCGGCTTCGAAGGCCAACGCAACGTAGCGCTCCAACCGCGCCACGTTGAAATCCGCGTTGCAGGATGTGACGACGAAGATCGTGTCGATGTTCGCCGCGATCAGCTGCACCTCGCGGCCGGTGCCCGGCGCTCGGCGCTTGATCAGGCTCTTGCGATCCAGCACCCTGCTCGACCGCGGGCGCGCGCGATCGAGCAACAGCCAGTCTCCCACGGTTGCCTCTGGTCCCGGCGGGATCGTCTCGTCGATGCCGTCGCCCGCCACCTGCAACCCGCTGCGATGCACCGCGACCACGCGAACTGGGGGCGTTTCGGTGAAGGCTTCGACGTCGATCTGGCTGGCCAAGGCTGGGCCCCAGCCGAGGCGTTCCAGCGCCGAGGGTGCGCGTCGCGCCGGTGTGGCATCCGGCAGGAAGGCGGAGTAGTCGCGGATCATCGGTCTACCAGAGCGCTGGATCGTCGAAAGCTGCAACGCAACGCGCAGGCCCGCGCAGGGGCGACAGCGGCACTCCCGTAAGGCTTTGGGCGATCCAGCCGTGTGGCTGCTGGAGCGGCTGTGGCGCGGGAAGGTCAGCCTCCGAAACGGGTTTGAACCCGACGCGGCCATAGAAGGCCGGGTCGCCATAGGTCACGGCGATATCCACGCCCTCCTGCCTGAGCAAGTCGAGACCGTGGGCGATCAGCCGCTGCCCTATGCCCTTGCCCTGATGCGCAGTGGACACCGCCACAGGGGCCATCATGAAGACCGTGCGCGGATCGTTTGCGTAGGTGAGGCGGGTGAAGATGATATTACCGAGTAGCGTGCCGTCCGCCCAGGCGGTGAAGACGCGCAGATCCTTAGCGGGTGTCTCCGTGATCAGTCGGCGCGCAAGGGCGCCGACCACCGCGCCTTCCTCCGCGCCCTCCGAAGCAGCGAAAGTTGATGCGAAGAGACCCGTGATCGCGTTGGCGTGTGTCTCGTAATCCGTTGAAAAGTTCATTGTCATGTCTCCATCGGCGGGCTGAACCCGCCAGTTGTTGGGAAATCGGTTCGCGCTGCCCGTCAGGACTTTTGCAGCACGAACATCTCGAAGCTCACGATCCCGTCGCAGGCATGGTAGGCGGCCAGTTCCGCGCGCAGATCCTCCACCACCCGCGTGCCTTCCAGCCGCTGCTCCATCTCAGCGACGCGCGCCTCGAGCGGGCGGTAGTAGGTGTCCATCGCCTCTCGCCCCATGTCGAAATGCCCGAGCAAGCGGAAGCCGGCGCGTTTCGCCTGTGCGAGCAGGACGGGCACGCGGGTCATCGCCGGGTATGCCGAGGCCCAGTAGGCGCGCAGCTCCTCGGGCGGTGTCTCGGTCCGCCAGACCATTTCGGAGAAGACGAGCGCGCCGCCGGGACGCAGGAGGGGCCGCCAGTTCCGCAGCGCACTCTCGACGCCGATGATGTAGGCGCTGCCCTCAGCCCAGATCACGTCCCACGGGGCGTCCGGCAGAGGCAGCTGCGCCATGTCCATGTTTCGCACCGCCACCCGGTCGCCGAGGTCCGCAGTCGCCAACCGCTCGCGCAGCCGCTCGAGCGCACCCGCGTCCGTGTCGGTCGCCAGGATGCGCGCCGAGGTCGCCTCGGCCAGAACCATCGTCGCCATGCCGGGGCCGCAGCCAATCTCGAGGATCGTTCTGGGCGCGAAGGGCACCATGGCGAGCGCTTTTCGCGTCGCGACCTCGGTCGCCGGCCCCCACCAGTCGAGGCTGGAGAAGACGTCCATGAAGCAGGCCATGTAGTCGTCGTGTGCGTTCATGTCCCTCGACAGCCACGCGACCCGCGCGGCCTCCTCACTGGAAAAACCCTGCATCATCAGCCAGGCGCGGTGCAGTTCGGGCGCCACGCGCTCGAGCTCCTCGTGCCAGTCCTTCAGGCTGCCGCGCCCGAGGAGCGCTGCGAGCAGGTCTCGCGACCGCGTCTTCTCGGTGATTTCGCGTTCCAATGTCTCAAGCCGATGGCCCAGCATCTCGCGGTCGAGCTTTCCATCGAGGCAGACCTGACACTCCTCCAAGCTGAGGCCGCCTGCCTGGAGCTGCTGCATAAGACGCAGCCGCTGCCGGTCAGCGTCGGAATATACGCGATAGCCATTCGCCTGCCGCTTGCCCTTCAGCAGGCCGAGCTTCTCGTAATAGAGCAACGTCGTGCGCGAAAGGCCCACGCTCTCCGCCAGTTCCGAAATCCGATACATCCGTCGCCCTACCCGCTAACACTGATTCTTGACCGTTGAAGCTGTCATAAGGTGTGAAGCTATAGACAGGTCAAGCTTCGGCAAGGAAGAAAGTCGGCTCCGTCCGCATAGTTGACCAACACGTTTTGCGGACACCCCCAAACTTTTTGTTTATATTACCAAAGAACTTGGAGATGGACGCGACTTGGTCGTCAAATGGTCATCTTAACGTGTCCGTGGTCAAGTTTTGGTGGTCGCTTCAACAATTCACCCCCAGAATTCACCCACACTTACTATGCCCACAGCTCCCGCAGGTCATGCAGCCCTCGACCATCCGCATGTCGAACTGACCGCAAGACGGGCAAGACTTGCCGCGCGGGGCGTCGAGGCCCACGACCTTCGCCTGCGGGTCGGTCTTCAGACCCATGCCCTCGCCCGCGATGAAGCCGGTGGCGATCATGTGGCGCTCGATCACGCCGCCGATGGCCGCGAGGATTGAGGGGATATATTTGCCCTGCATCCAAGCCCCGCCGCGCGGGTCGAAGACGGCTTTCAGTTCTTCCACCACGAAGGACACGTCACCGCCACGGCGGAACACGGCGGAAACCATGCGGGTCAGTGCCACGGTCCAGGCGAAATGCTCCATGTTCTTGGAGTTGATGAAGACCTCGAAGGGACGGCGGTGGCCGTTTAGCACGATGTCGTTGATGGTGATGTAGAGCGCGTGCTCGCTGTCGGGCCATTTGACCTTGTAGGTGTTGCCCTCAAGCTCCGCGGGGCGGTCCAGCGGATCGGACATATAGACGATCTCGCCGCCTTCGCTGACCTGATCGGGGCTGTCGGCGGGGGCCTTGTCGCTCTTCTCGGAAGAGACGCTCAGAACCGAACCGGTCACATCGTTGGGGCGATAGGTGGTGCAGCCTTTGCAGCCGGTGTCCCAGGCCTGCATGTAGACGTCCTTGAAGGCATCAAAGGAGATGTCCTCGGGGCAGTTGATGGTCTTGGAGATCGAACTGTCGATCCATTTCTGCGCCGCGGCCTGCATCTTGACGTGGTCGGCGGGCGACAGGGTCTGGGCGTTGACGAAATAGTCGGGCAGCGGCGCGTCACCCTTCAGCTCGCGCCACATCTGCACGGCGTAATCGACGACCTCTTCCTCGGTCCGGCTGCCGTCTTTTTGCAGCACCTTGCGGGTGTAGGCATAGGCAAAGACCGGCTCAATCCCCGAGGACACGTTGCCCGCGTAGAGGCTGATCGTGCCGGTGGGGGCGATGGAGGTCAAAAGCGCGTTGCGGATACCGTGCTCGCGGATCGCTTCGCGCACGTCATCGTCCATCTGCTGCATGGTGCCGGAGGCGAGGAACTTTTCGGCATCGAAGAGCGGGAAGGCCCCCTTCTCTTTCGCCAGTTCCACGCTTGCCAGATAGGAGGCGCGGGCGATGGCTTTGAGCCATGCCTCAGTCTGGGCCGCCGCCTCGTCAGAGCCATAGCGCAGGCCGACCATCAACAGCGCATCGGCAAGGCCGGTGACGCCCAGACCGATGCGGCGCTTGTTCTGCGCCTCGGCAGCCTGTTCGGGCAGCGGGAAGTTCGACACGTCGACAACATTGTCCATCATGCGAACGGCGGTGGCGACCAACTCGCTCATAGCGTCTTGATTGAGATGGGCGTCGTCCTCGAAAGGCTGTGCGACCAGACGGGCAAGGTTGATCGAGCCCAGAAGGCAGGCGCCATAGGGCGGCAGGGGCTGCTCGCCACAGGGGTTGGTGGCGGCGATGGTCTCGCAATAGTTCAGGTTGTTCGCGGCGTTGATGCGGTCGATAAAGATCACGCCCGGCTCGGCGTAATCATAGGTCGCCTGCATGATCTTGTTCCACAGATCGCGCGCCTGCACGGTTTTGTAGACCTTATCGCCAAAGACGAGGTCCCACGAGCCGTCGGCCTTCACGGCCTCCATGAAGGGGTCGGTGACCAGCACGGACATGTTGAACATGCGCAGACGCGCGGGGTCGGACTTGGCGGCGATGAAATCTTCCACATCCGGGTGGTCGCAACGCATGGTCGCCATCATCGCGCCGCGGCGGGAGCCTGCGGACATGATGGTGCGGCACATGGCGTCCCAGACATCCATGAACGACAGCGGGCCGGAGGCATCCGCAGAGACGCCCAGCACATCCGCGCCGCGCGGGCGGATGGTGGAGAAGTCATAGCCGATTCCCCCGCCCTGCTGCATGGTCAGCGCGGCCTCTTTCAGCATGTCAAAGATGCCGGACATGCTGTCGGGCACGGTGCCCATGACGAAGCAGTTGAACAGCGTCACGCGGCGCGCGGTGCCGGCGCCTGCGGTGATGCGGCCCGCGGGGAGGTATTTGAAATCCTCCAGCGCGTTGAAAAACTTGTCTTCCCAAACATCCGCCTTCGATTCGACCTGCGCGAGGTCGCGAGCGATGCGGCGCCATGTGTCTTCGACCGTGACGTCCTTCGGGGTGCCATCGGCCCCTTTAAAACGGTATTTCATATCCCAGATTTGTTCGGCGATCGGGGCGGTAAAGCGGGACATGAGGTAACTCCTGAGGTCAATGGCAGGGGCTCTTATTAGCTAGGCTCTGCCTGAGTGAAAACCGGAAAATTGCGCTCCATCATACAAGAATTTGCATGTGATTGAAATCCAACTACCTTATATGGCGTGGATCAAAGGAATCGCTGGGGGGCGATGTGACCGGTAAAATGAACCTGATAAAGCTTTCGGTCGGCACCGAAGGCGTCGAAAGCCTTGCCAAATGGCAGGCGCGCAAGGACGTGCGCACGCATGACGGCTTGCCGCGCCATGTGACCCGCATGTGGCCCAAGCGCGAGGCCGAGATTCTCAACGGCGGCTCGATCTACTGGGTCATCAAAGGCGTGATCCAAGCCCGCCAGCGCATCGTCCGGCTGGAAGAGGTCACCCGCGCCGACGGCATCCGCCGCTGCGCCATCGTGCTGGACCCCGAGATCATCCGCACCCAGAACAGCCTGCGCCGCGCCTTCCAAGGCTGGCGCTACCTCAAGCCGGAGGACGCGCCGCCCGACCTGCCCGAGGGCCGCGAGGCCGAGGCGGAACTGCCCGTGGAATTGAACCGCGCGCTGGCCGAGATCGGCGTGCTCTGAGCCTCAGTCGGCGTAGAGCGCCTCGATCTGATCCCCATAGAGTTCGTAGACCTTGGCCCGGCGCACCTTCATCGTCGCGGTTACCTCACCGTCGTCGTGATCGAGCTCCTTGCGCATCAGCCAGACCTTCTTGACCTGTTCGACCCGCGCCAGATCGCGGTTCTGCTTGGCCACCTCCGCGTCGATCAATTCCTGCACCTTGGGGTGCTCGGCGAGCGAGCGGAAAGTGGTATAGGCGATCCCATGCCCTTCGGCCCAGAGCCGCACCGTATCCATGTCGATCTGCACCAGCGCCGTCACATAGGGCCGTTTGTCGGCCACGGCGACGACCTCCTTGATGAAGGGGCTGGCCTTGATGACATTCTCGATATGCGCGGGCGCGAGGTTCTTGCCCGCGGCATTGATCATGATGTCCTTCTTGCGGTCGATTAGCGTGATCGAACCGTCGGCCTCCTCGCGGCCCACGTCGCCGGTATGCAGCCAGCCGTCACGGATCGTCTCGGCGGTGGCCTTGGGGTTCTTGTAATAGCCCTTGAAGATGGTCCCACCCGAGAACAGCACCTCGCCATCCTCGGCGATCTTGGTGCGCACCCCGCTGACCGGGAAGCCGATGCGCCCGTCGCATTGGCCCCAGGAGCGCTGGATCGTGCCCACGCCCGAGGTCTCGGACATCCCCCAAGCCTCGCGGATATTCACGCCGATCCCGCGCATGAAACCCAGAAGCTCGGCGCTGATCGGTGCGGCGGCGGAGATCGCGAAACTGGTCCGCCCGAGGCCGAGATAGCTGCGGATATGACGGTAGATCAGCGCATCCCAGAAGGCATGGGCCAGCCGGTCCCCGGCGCTCCATTTGTCGCGTCGGATCATGCCGCGCCGCTGCGCGCCCTTCAGCGCCATCAGCGTCATCGGCCCCTTGATCCTTCCGGCGGTCTGCGCCTGCACCAGCACGCCCGCCTGCATCTTCTCCCAGATCCGCGGCACGCCGAAGAACACCTGCGGCGCGACCTCCCGCAGGTCGAGCGTGATGGTCCGAAGGCTCTCGCCGAAGTTCATCACAAACTGCTGCGCCAGCCCGTTGATCACCGTCACCGCCTGTTCCGCGATGTGGCACAAGGGCAGGTAGCTCAGCACATCCGTCCCGGGCGGGTAGTCGCCGAAGACATCGTGCGCCACGCCCACGCCGGCGTGGATGTTGCCATAGGAAATCTCCGCCGCCTTGGGCAGCCCGGTGGAGCCGGAGGTGAAGACCATCATGGCGGTGTCGTCGGGCTCGATCCCCGCCTGCCGCGCGCGCAGGTCGTCTTGCAGTTCCGAAAGCCGCGCCCGGCCCCGGTCGAGCAGATCGTCGAAACTAATCAGCCCCAGCAGGTCCTCGCCCCGCGTGCCCTTGGGGTTGAAGATCACCAGCTGGCGCAGCTGCGGCACTCGGTCACCCAACTCCTTGATCTTGTCGAGCTGCTCCTGATCCTCAATGAACAGCACCGTGCTGTCCGAGGCGTTGATC
This sequence comes from Sulfitobacter sp. 15WGC, assembly GCF_005068605.1. Taxonomy (NCBI): domain Bacteria; kingdom Pseudomonadati; phylum Pseudomonadota; class Alphaproteobacteria; order Rhodobacterales; family Roseobacteraceae; genus Sulfitobacter; species Sulfitobacter sp. 15WGC. The sequence goes on from NZ_SZNL01000022.1 coordinate 10,201, forward strand.
AGATGCTCCAACTCCGCCGCCGGGCTGGTGGGATACATGCCCACGACCACGCCCGCTGCCGCGTTGATGCCGAACTGCGCCTGCACCCATTCGCTGCGGTTCTCGCTCAGGATGCCGACGTGATCACCCGCTTTCAGACCCAGATCGACAAGCCCTGCGGCGGCGGCCTGCATGATCTCCTGCAGGCCGGCCCAGGTGATCTCGTTCCAGATGCCAAATTCCTTTTGCCGCATCGCCACCCCATCGGGGCGGTTCTTGGCATGGTTGTGCACCATGCGCACCAGCGGCGCGAAGTCGCCCTTGAACTCGTCGAATGCCATCACGGGCCTCCCTAGCTGAGCCAGCGTTTGCGGCGCTTGTAATGTTTCACGTCGCGGAAGGACTGCCGCGCGCCGCCCTCCTCGCCCATGCCAAGGTAGAAGGACTGGATGTCCTTGTCCCCGCGCAGCTTCTCCACATCGCCCTCCATGACGATCTGGCCGCTTTCCATGATGTAGCCGTAGTCGGCCACCGAAAACGCCACGCCCGCGTTCTGCTCCACCAGCAGGATCGCGGTGCCGTCCTCTTGGTTCAGCCGCTTGATCGTGTCGAAAATCTCAGCCACCACCTTGGGCGCGAGCCCGAGCGACGGCTCGTCCATCAGGATGAGCTCGGGCCGCGCGATCATCGCCCGGCCAAAGGCCAGCATCTGCTGCTCCCCGCCCGAGAGATAGCCCGCGATCTGCCGCCGCCGCTCCTTCAGCCGCGGGAAGAAGGCATAGACCTTGTCGTAATCCGGCTTCGCCTGCCGCCGGTCCAGCGCGTAGGAGGCGGCGATCAGATTGTCCTCCACCGTCATCTCGCTGAAGATCCGCCGCCCCTCGCGCACGTGAAACAGCCCCTGCTGCACCAGACGGTCGGGCTGGATCGACATGATCGACTGGCCCTTGAAGGAAATCCGCCCCTCGCCCACCTCGCCGTTCTCGAGGCCAAGCAGGTTGCTCGCCGCCTTCAACGTCGTGGTCTTGCCCGCGCCATTGGTGCCCAGAAGCGTGACGATCTTGCCGTCGGGCACCTCCAGCGACAGCCCGCGCAGCGCCTGCACCGTGTGGTGGTAGGTCACTTCGATGTTCTCGATGGTCAGCACGGGCGCTCCTTTCTCTAGGGTGTGGGGCGCCCGCCGGACGCCCCGCATTCATCAAACGGTGAACCAGTCCGATTTCGGCGTGAACAGCCCATCCTCCGGGTTGTAGCCATAGACGCGGCCGGTCCCGATGGCGTTGTTCTCCATGCTCACGGGCCCGCCAAAGAAGCCGCCCGAATCCCAGTCCGAAATGCCCGAAAGCTTCTCGGCGATGTTGTCGGGGGTCAGTTCCAGCCCGGCTTCGGCGGTATCGCGGAAGGCCTTCATGGCGATCTCCAGCCCGCACATGGTCTGGATCGCCCATGTCGACATGTAGTTCTCCAGCGGCGTGCCCGCGAACATCTGCTTGCTGAGTTCGGCATACTGCTGGTAGCGCGGCGCGTCTTCGCGGTCGTAGAAATAGCGGTAGGGCATGACGCCTTCGTAGCCCGCAAGGAAGGGCCCGGCCTCGGCGGTGATCCGGTCGGCGATCAGTTTCTCCATGCCCCAGAAGGTGCCCTTGAACTTGACCGGCAGGCCAAACTGCCGCGCGCCGTCGATCAGCTGCGGCCAGACGCCGGTGACATAGCCCTGCAGGATGCAGTGATCCGCACCGGATTGCGCCAGTTTGGTGACATGGGTGGGAATGTCAGCGCCCTCGGCCTTGGTGCTTTCCTCCAGCACGACCTCGAGGCCCAGTTCCTCGGCGGTCTTGCGGCCATGCTCAATCGGATCGCGCCCGAACTCGGTGTTGGAGAAGATGAAGGCCACCTTCTGCCCGCCCTCGTTCTTGATGTTCTGCAGCAGGATATCGAACTGGCTCTGATAGGTCGGCCCCGAGAGATACTGGTAGGGGTGCGTCTCGGGGTTTGCCAGTTCCGAGGCAAAGGAGGTCGAGCCCATGATGCGGGCGTTCTCGCCCTTGAGTTCAGGCGCGATCAGCTTCATCGCGCCGGTGCTGTCGGCGAAATAGCCGATCATGTTCTTGCCTTCCGAGGCCAGCGCGCGCTGGTAGTTATTGAGCGCGTTCTGCGGCACGTAGCCCGAATCCTCGGTGACGAAGCGGATCGGCACACCGGCCACGCCGCCCTCGTCGTTGAACAGTTTCGCAGCCATGGCGAAGGCAGGCGCGACCAACTGCCCCGCCGTGGCGAAGGGCCCCGTGAGCGGCAGCGAGGCGCCGAGCACATATTCCTTGGGCTGGGCACGCAGGATCATCGGCGTGCCGATGGCCGCCGTCGCGGCAGCCGTGGTGGCGAGGAAGGATCGGCGGTTCATGGTCATCTGTCTTCTCCCTGATGTGGCCTTTTGATTACCCGCGCGCAAACGGCCAACGGTTTGCGGCGCGCAGGATGCGATCGACGATCTGGTTGATGCCCAAAGGCTCCTTGAGCAGGAACAACACCAGCAGCACGCCGAAGGCGATCTGCTGGAGGGGTGCGCGCAGCTGCCCCGCCCCGGCGCTGTCCCCGGCGAGCGCGCCGAAGAGCACCTTGATCACCTCGGGCACCATGACGACGATGATGACACCGAAAACCGGCCCCATCGTGCGCCCCATGCCGCCGATGATCAGCGCCGCCACGAGGTTGAGCGAGAGCGCCAGTTCGAACTGCTCGGGCAGGATACGGGCGTAGAAATAGGCGAAGAGCGCCCCGGCAAGGCCGCAGTAGGCCGCTGAGAGAGCGAAGCTCATCAACTTGTAGCGCAGAAGCGAGATGCCAAGGATCTCGGCGGAGTAGTCACGGTCGCGGATCGCGATGAAGGCACGGCCCACCCGGGTGCGGATCAGGTTCTGCGCCGCAAGTAGCGAGACGAGGCCGACGACGGCGATCAGCCCGAACATTTCGCGCTTGGTATCCAGCTCCCAGCCCAGCAAGTTGGGCACATTGGTGTTGAGCCCCACCATGCCGCCGGTCCAGGGGGCAAAGAGGTCTTCCTCAATCAAAAAGATCACGATGAAATTCGCCGCCAGCGTCGCCACGGCAAGGTAGAGCCCCTTGACCCGCAGGCTCGGCAGACCCACAAGCACCCCCACCGCCGCCGCCAGTGCGACGGCCAAGGGCACCGAGACGAAGGGCATCAACCCCGCCGGGATCACCCCCGCGCCGAGGTTGCCGAAGATCGTCACCGCATAGGCGCCGATGGCGACGAAAGCGCCGTGGCCCAGCGACACCAAACCGGTATAGCCGGTCAGAATGTTGATCCCCACCACGGCGATCAACAGGATGCCCATCTGGCTGGCGATCAGGATGAGGTAGTCGTTGCCGAACAGCGTGAACAGGACAAGCGCAAGGATCGACCCGTAGACAAAGGCCTGTTTGTAGCGGTTGTTCAGCACCCGCTCGTCGGCGGCATAGCTGGACTTCAGATTGGCGTTGATCATATCCGCTCGACCTCCTTTTGTCCCATCAGCCCGTGCGGGCGCCAGATCAGCACCACCAGCACAGTGACGTAAGGCACGATCTCGGCCCAGCCGCCGCCCATCTGCCACTGGGTCATGGCCTCCAGCACGCCCACCACCATCGCGGCGATCAGCACGCCCACGTAGCTATCCAGCCCGCCCATCAGCACGATCGCTAGCACCGAAAAGCCGAAGAGCCCGAGGCTTGGCGAAATGCCGTTGCGCGTGGCGAGGATTGCGCCCGCGATGGCTCCGGTGGTGCTGGCCAGCACCCAGGCGCGGGAGAAGACCTTGGGGACCGAGATGCCCATGGAATAGGCGGTGGACTGGTCCTCGGCCGTGGCGCGGATGGCGATGCCGCCCTTGGTGAACTTCACGAAGGCGACGATGCCGCCAAACAGCAGCAGCGCCACGGCCATGTTCACCAGATCGGTGCCGAAGAGGAAGATCATCGTGCCGAAAAGCTCGAAGCGGATCGGCATGTTAGGCGCGATATAGGGCACGCTTGCGGCATCCGCCGTCCAGATCAACTGCGCCGCCCCCGACAGGATCGAGATCAACCCCACCGTCACCATGATCATGGCAAAGATCGACTGCCCCATCAGCGGGCGCATCAGCACCCGCTCGATCACCCGGCCGAGGATCGCGTTGCAGACCAGCGCCCCCGCCAGTCCCAGCAGGATGCGCGGCAGGTTCGCCACCCAGTCGAGCACCGCCGCCACGGGCGAAAACATCGGCAAATCGCCCCGCATCTCGACCATCCAGCCGGGCTGCCACGAGGCCAGCCATGCGGGCGCCCAAGGCTGGGCGGGAACGATCACGGCGAAGGTGAAATAGAAATAGGCGCCGAACATGATCAGGTAGCCATGGGCGAAGTTCACCACCTTGGTGGCCTTGTAGACGCTCACGATGCCCACGGCGATCAGCGCGTAGATCGCCCCGGCCATCAGCCCGTTGATCGCAAATTGCACGAACTGCCCCATCAGAGCGCCTCCCTTTCCATACGCCCGGAATTTTTCAAAAATTCCGGCCCGATTTCTTTTAAAGAAATCGGCGTCATGCCGCGGCCCCCAAATAGGCTTCGATCACCGCCGGGTTGTTGGAGACCTCCTCAGGCGTGCCGCTGGCGATCTGCTGGCCAAAGTTCAGCACGACGATGCGGCTACAGATGTCCATCACCATGTGCATGTCATGTTCCACCAGCAGGATCGTGGTGCCGAATTGCTCCTGCACGTCGAGGATGAAACGCGCCATGTCGGCGGTCTCCTCGCGGTTCATGCCCGCAACCGGCTCGTCCAGCAGCAGTACACGCGGGCGCATCGCCAGCGCGCGGCCCAGTTCGACCCGTTTCTGCAAGCCGTAGGGCAGCATGGTGATCGGATATTTGCGGATATGGTCGATCTCGAGAAAATCGATCACCTGCTCCTCGATCTCGCGGCGCAGCTCCAGCTCGGCCTTCTGCGCCGCGCCGAAATAGCGCAGCGCCTGCCAGACATTGGTCTTGAGCCGCGTGTGCCCGCCGAGTTTGATATTGTCGAGCACTGTCATGCCGCGAAACAGCGCGATGTTCTGAAAGGTCCGCGCGAGGCCAAGGCCTGCGCGCTTGTCGGGGCTGAGCGTGGTGATATCCTCTCCGTCAAAGGCAACGCTGCCCCGGTCGGGCCTGTAAAACCCTGAAATCGCATTGAAAAGTGAGGTTTTGCCCGCGCCGTTGGGGCCGATCACCCCGGTGATCTCTCCGGCCTTGGCTTCGAAATTCACCCCCTGCAGCGCCTTGATGCCGCCAAAGGACAGATGCAAATCCTCAACCCTCAGCAATCGCCCACTCCCATGCGGCGACGGCTGCGGCCCCCCGCAAGGGGCGCGTGACATCCGATCATCGACGGATCCTCCCTATGTCCCGACCCCTGCCCCTTTTGGCGGTGCTTGTGGTATCGGCCTGTTGACCCTTTCACCCTATCCGAAGCGCGGCATCTCGCAAGTCTTTCGGTTAGGCGCGCGGGAAAGCGCCCCCGCGCCGGAGCGGCTCGGAAGGTGCAATGCTATGGAAGGGAAGGGAAAACCCCGTGGCTGTGACGCTACGTCAGGTCAGCTGTGCGATCAGGGTTTTCAGCGCTTTGCGGCTGTGATCCTCTAGGGGCGCCATGCGCGAGCGCCAGAGCGTCGCCTGCGATTGCAGGATCAGCCCGTCGCTGAGGATCTTCAGGTGATTGGCGCGCAGGGTTTCCCCGCTGGAGGTGATATCGGCGATGGCCTCGGCGGTCTCGTTCAGCACCGTGCCCTCGGTCGCGCCTTGGCTGTCGACCAGCGCATAGTCGGCCACGCCATGGGTGCGCAGAAATTCCCGCACCAGCCGGTGATACTTGGTGGCGATGCGCAGACGGAAGCCATGTTCGGCGCGGAAGGCGGCGGCGGCGGCGTCGAGATCATCCAGCGTGTCGACATCGACCCAAGCCTGCGGCACGGCAATGATTAGGTCGGCATGGCCGAAGTTCAACTCTTCCACCGGTTCGACCAACTGATCCCAAAGCGCCAGTTTTTCCTGCACCAGATCGGTGCCGGTGACGCCCAGATGGATCCGCCCCGCCGAGAGTTCGCGCGGGATTTCACCCGCCGAAAGCAGCACGAGCGAGACATCCTCGATCCCCTCGACCTTGCCCGCATATTCGCGGTCGGACCCTGTGCGTTGCAGGCTGACGCCGCGCGCGCCGAACCATTCAAAGGTCTTCTCCATCAGCCGCCCCTTAGACGGCACACCCAGTTTCAGCGTCATTGCCCGGCCTCCAGTTCCAGCATCAGGCCGGGGCGCATCACACCGCCCACCGCCGGGATTTCGTCGCCCTGCCCCAGCCGCCGGGTCAGCGCGTCATAGCGCCCGCCAGAGGCGATGCTGGGCAGATCGGGCCGCGAGGCGGCACGGAAGGCAAAGACGAAACCGTCGTAATATTCCATCGAAGACCGGCCATGGCTGGCCTCAAAGAGCAGCGCGTCGGTGTCGATGCCGCGGGCGCGCATTGCATCGGCGCGGGCCGCGACACGGGCCACGGCATCGCCGATGGCGGGCATGTCGACGGCCAGATCGCGCAGGCGGCTCAGCGCGTTGGGCAGGGTTTCCCGCACCTCCAACAGCGCCTCGAAAAGGTCGACCTGCTGTGCAGAGATCGGCGGCGTCTGCGCATCCTCGCGCAGGGCCGCGACGCGGGCTTCGATCTCGGCACGGGAGCGCAGCCCCACCATCGGCGCGTCGCATGTCACCTCGGCCTCGGCCAGCAACGCCTTGCGCCCCGCGGGCACAGGGCTGCGCCCGGCATAACGGTCAAGCAGCGCACGAAAGCGGCGTGGGCGCCAGATGTGGCGCATCAACGCCTGTTTGCGCGCAGGCGATGTGCCCAAGCCCTGCACCGCCGCCATCAGCACGCCGATGTCGCCGGTCACCGGGCGCACCGGCAGCCCCTGCATCGCCTCGGCGATCAGGGCGAAAACCTCGGCATCCGCCGCCGCCGGATCGGCACGGTCGAAGACCTCGAAACCCACCTGAATATACTCATTGGCGCGGTTCGGGTCGTGTTCCTGACGGCGGAAAACCTCGCCTGAATAGGTGTAGCGCGCGGGCTCGGCCCCATGGGCCATATGCATCTGCACTACGGGCACGGTGAAATCGGGGCGCAGCATCTGCTCACCGCGCAGCGCGTCCGAGGTGACATAGGCCCGGGCGCGGATATCCTCGCCATAGAGGTCCAGCAGCGTGTCCGCCGGTTGCAAGATCGGCGGCTCGACCAGAACGGCGCCCTGCCCCTCGAAAATCGCGCGCAGGGAGGCCGCGCGCGCCAGCGTTTCGGAACGTGTGGGCATCAGCTTGTCCGATCCAGAATATCGCGCACCGCTTTGATCAGATCGCCGCGCGGCATCTCATATTGGTTGGGGCGCTCTTTCCACTCGTCATGGCTGGCCTCTTGCGCCAGTTGCGCACCCAGCACCATGTCCTTGATCTGCACCACGCCGCGGTCCTTTTCGTCACCGCCCTCGATGACCACCACGGGGCTTTGCCGCTTGTCGGCGTATTTCATCTGGTTGCCGAAGTTCTTCGGATTGCCGAGGTAGACCTCGGCCCGAATGCCCGCCTGCCGCAGCTCGGCCACCATGGCTTGATAATCAGCCATGCGGTCGCGGTCCATCACGGTGACGACGACGGGGCCTGTCGCTTCGGCCTCAAGCCGCCCTTTGGCGGCCAGCGCGGCGAGAAGACGGTCAACACCGATGGAGACGCCGGTCGCTGGCACTTCCTGCCCGGTGAAACGCTTCACCAGATCGTCGTAGCGCCCCCCGCCCGCGACCGAGCCGAAGTTCCGCGCGCGGCCCTTTTCGTCTTTGATCTCGAAGGTCAGTTCGGCCTCAAAGACCGGGCCGGTGTAATAGCCAAGGCCGCGCACGACCGAGGGGTCGACGACAATTCGATCGGAATGATAGCCCTGAGCATTTAAGAGATCAGCAATCTCTCCAAGCTCGTTGGCTCCTTCCAACCCCACTGCAGAACCCTCGACAATCTCTCGTAGGTAAGAAATTGTTAGCTTATTTCTTAATTCACTCGGCGCAACACCCTCGTTACTACTGTTCATAGCAACTTCTTGAGCATGATCGCGGAACTTGCGTAGGAACGGTCGCCCTTCTGCATCATTGCCCGTCATATCGTAGGAACCCAAAAGGCGGATGCGACTTTCGATTGTTTCATTTGCCCCGACAAATCTCATCACTGTGTCGACTTGCGCCTCGCCCAGCCCCGCACCTTTGGTGAAATCGCCACTGTCGTCCTTGCGGCCCTCACCCAAAAGCGCGCGCACGCCGTCGGGCCCCAGCCGGTCGAGCTTGTCGATGGCGCGCAGCACGATGCCGCGCTCAGCCTCTTTGTCGTCGCCCGAAAGCCCGGCCACTTCGAGCACGCCGTTCAGCACCTTGCGGTTGTTCACCCGCACCACATAGTCGCCACGTGCGATGCCGACTTCCTCAAGGCAGTCGGCCAGCATGGCGCAGATCTCCGCATCCGCCGCCACCGAAGGCGCGCCCACGGTATCGGCGTCGCATTGGTAGAACTGCCGGAACCGCCCCGGCCCGGGCTTCTCATTGCGCCAGACCGGGCCCATGGCGTAGCGCCGGTAGGGCATCGGCAGGTCGTTGCGGTGCTGGGCATAGACCCGCGCCAAGGGCGCGGTCAGGTCATAGCGCAGTGCGAGCCAATCGCCGGGCTTGTCGCCCTCGGCATCCTCCTGCCAAGCAAAGACGCCTTCGTTCGGGCGGTCAACGTCGGGCAGGAACTTGCCAAGCGCCTCAACCGTCTCCACGCCCGAGCTTTCCAGCGCGTCGAACCCGTAGCGGTGATAGACGGCGGCGATCTTGTTCAGCATCTCGGCCCGATGGGTCACCTCGGTCCCGAAATAATCGCGGAACCCTTTCGGGGTTTGCGCCTTGGGACGGGGGGTTTTCTTGGGCTTTGCCATGGCAAGGATCCTCGGTGCATCAATTGGCCTCGCGTCTAGCCCAAGCCCCCCGCAAGAGCAAGCAACGCGGCATCCCGCCCCTGTCCCGCGCCGCCGGTCCGTGCTAGATCGCGCAAAAAGGATGCGCGCCATGACTGACCAAAGCCCTGATCACACCCCAGACCAAACAGCCGAGCATATCAGCCGCCTCGAAGAGCAGATCGCCCATCTGACCCGCGCGGTCGACGATATGTCAGAGATCGTCACCCGTCAGGAGGCCGAGATCGTCACCCTGAACCGCCGCGTCCATATGCTGATGCAGCGCGAAGGAGAGCGGGACGCTTCGGGCGGCGGCGCGGTGCTTTTGGGCGATGAGCGCCCCCCGCATTACTGAGCGGCAGCGCCGCGCACCCGTCAATTGGCTGATTTCATTGCCACGGCGGCGACGGCCCCGTCGTGCACCAGCACTTCGGACCAGCGCGCGGTCTGGCCCAAACGCTCATAGGCGCTGACGAAAAAGGTGGTCTTGTCGAGTTTGCCGATCTGCCGCCCGCAGGGTTTCCCGCGCCCCGCACCGCAGAGACGGGCCTTGATCGCCTCATAGGCCGCGTCGGTCTCGGCGGTGGGCAGGTTCTCTCCCCCCGGGCCGTAGTGTAGTTGCTCATAGACCGAAGGTGTGCCGAACAGCACATTGGCCGCCGTCAACTGACGCGCGCAATCATCCGCAAAGCCGGTGATGTAGAAACTGCGCGCCCCGGCGCTGCCGGGCTGCGAATCGAACAACCGATAGCCCCGCGCCGCGGGCTCCTCGACCAGTTGCCCCAATTCGCTCAGATCCAGATCGCAGACACGGGCCACCTCACCGAACGGCAGGACGGTGCCGAATGAAACCTCGGAGACCTGCGGGTTCGGCGCCGTGGGGGCCATGGCGCAGGCAGACAGCAACGCCCCCATAATCAAAAGGCCGATGCGTCGTTTCATGCTCTGCTCCCCATTGCTTGGCAGGCAGGTAGCGCAGCCACCCGCCGCCGTCCACTGGACGCGTAAATGACGCGGCGGCCGGGGCGGCGGGAAGGTCAGATTTCCTCGACCTCCATCACCCCGTCGAGCGAGCGGATCGCGCCCTTGATCTGCGGTGTCACCGGGAATTCGCGCCCCAGATCGACCTCGACCTCACCGGGCAGGCTTGGGTCCATCAGGCAGAACTGCACCGGCCCTTTGCCCGCCGCCTTCACTGCCTGACGCGCGCCGTCGAGCACATCGGCCACCGATTGAATGGCCCCCGGCCCGTCGATGAAGACGCGCAACCCCATGCTGCTCGCATCCGCCACCGCCGCGTCGATCGGCCCGATGCCGCGTGCCAGCAGCTTAAGCTGGTCGCTTTCCATCGTCGCCTCGACAGTGATGACGACCTTGGAGCCGACCTCAAGATGATCGCGCGAGGCTTCGAGCACGTCGGAGAAGATCGTCACCTCGTAGCCGCCCGTGGGGTCCGAGAGTTGCGCAAAGGCAAAGCGGTTGCCCCGCGCCGACTTGCGCTCTTGCCGCCCCGCCACCACGCCCGCGAGCCGCGCGTTCATCGCGCCGCGGGTCGAGACCTTTTCGTTGAGTTCGTCGAGCGTGAGGAAGGGCAGACCGGTCTCGCGCGCCCATTTGCGCTTCAGAGGCGGCATGTAATCGTCCAGCGGATGGCCCGAGAGGTAGAAGCCCACGGCCTTGAACTCCTCGGCCAGACGCTCCGCCGACTGCCAGTCGTCGCAGGGCAGCATCCGCGGCTCGGGCAGGTCGTCCCCCGCCTCGCCAAACAGCGAGACCTGGTTGCTGGCCTTCTGCTCGTGAATCGCCGCCGAATAGCTTACCAACCCGTCGAGCGATTGGAACACCCGCCGCCGGTTGCTGTCGAGCTGATCGAAGGCGCCCGAGCGCACCAGCATCTCCAAGGGGCGTTTGCCCACTCGTTTCAGGTCCACCCGCCGCGCGAGGTCAAAGAGCGTGGCGAAGGGCTTGTCGACGCCATCCACCTTGCGCCCCTCGGTTACCAGCCGCATCGCCTCCAGCCCGACGTTCTTCAACGCGCCCAGCGCATAGACCAGCGCGCCGTCGACCACCTTGAAGGTCGCATCCGAGCGGTTCACGCAGGGCGGCACCCACGGCAGTTCGAGATGTTTGCGCACCTCCTCGAAATAGATCGCCAGCTTGTCGGTGAGATGGATATCGCAGTTCATCACCCCGGCCATGAACTCCACGGGGTGGTTCGCCTTCAGCCATGCGGTCTGGTAGCTGACCACCGCATAGGCCGCGGCGTGGGACTTGTTGAAGCCGTAGTTGGCAAATTTCTCCAGAAGGTCGAAGACCTCCGCCGCCTTCTTCTTGTCGACGCCATTGGCCATCGCGCCCTTTTCGAACTTAGGGCGTTCCTTGGCCATCTCCTCGGCGATCTTCTTACCCATGGCGCGGCGCAATAGGTCCGCGCCGCCGAGCGAATAGCCCGCCATGACCTGCGCGATCTGCATCACCTGTTCCTGGTAAACGATGATGCCCTGGGTCTCTTCGAGGATGTAGTCGATGCTGGGGTGCACCGATTCCAACTCGCGCTTGCCGTTCTTGACCTCGCAATAGACCGGGATGTTCTCCATCGGGCCGGGACGGTAGAGCGCCACGAGGGCGACGATGTCCTCGATGCAGGTGGGCTTCATGCGCTTAAGGGCATCCATCATGCCGCTCGATTCCACCTGAAAGACCGCGACAGTCTTGGCGCTGGAATAAAGGTCGTAGGTCGCCTTGTCGTCGAGCGGGATGGTGGCCACGTCGTCGACATGGCCCTCAGGCGGCTCATAGATCTGGCGCCCGTCCGCGGCGATATGCAGATGCCGCCCGCCCGCCTTGATCTGGTCGAGCGCGTTCTGGATCACGGTCAGGGTCTTCAGACCCAGAAAGTCGAACTTCACCAGCCCGGCCTGTTCGACCCATTTCATGTTGAACTGCGTCGCCGGCATGTCCGAGCGCGGGTCCTGGTAGAGCGGTACCAGATGATCGAGCGGCCGGTCCCCGATCACCACGCCCGCCGCGTGGGTAGAGGCGTTGCGCAAAAGCCCCTCGACCTGCTGGCCGTAGGTCAGCAGCCGGTCGACGACCTCCTCGTTCTTGGCCTCCTCGCGCAGTCGCGGCTCATCCGCCAGCGCCTTCTCGATGGAGACGGGTTTCACCCCCTCCACCGGGATCATCTTCGAGAGGCGATCGACCTGCCCATAGGGCATCTGCAAGACGCGCCCGATGTCGCGCACCGCCGCCTTGGACAAAAGCGCACCGAAGGTGATGATCTGCCCCACTTTGTCGCGGCCGTATTTCTCCTGCACGTAGCGGATCACCTCCTCGCGGCGGTCCATGCAGAAGTCGATGTCGAAGTCGGGCATGGAGACCCGCTCGGGGTTGAGGAAGCGCTCGAAGAGCAGCGAGTAGCGCAGCGGGTCGAGGTCGGTGATGGTGAGTGCATAGGCCACCAGCGAGCCCGCCCCGGAGCCCCGCCCCGGCCCGACCGGGATGTCGTTGTCCTTGGCCCATTGGATGAAGTCGGCAACGATCAGGAAGTAGCCCGGGAACCCCATGCCTTCGATAATGCCCAGTTCGAAATCGAGGCGCTTCTGGTATTCCTCCACGCTCACCGCATGGGGGATCACCGCCAGACGCGCCTGAAGCCCCTCGTTGGCCATGCGGCGCAGCTCGGCGACCTCGTCGTCGGCGAACTTGGGCAGGATCGGATCGCGGCGGTAGGCCATGAAGGCGCAGCGCTTGGCGATCTCGACGGTGTTGCTCAGCGCCTCGGGCAGATCGGCAAAGAGCGTCGCCATCTCGGCTTGGGACTTGAAGTAATGCTGCGCGGTCAGACGGCGGCGTGGTTGGCTCTGGTCGACATAGGCGCCCTCGGCGATGCAGATCAGCGCGTCATGGGCCTCGTACATGTCGGGCTTAGGGAAATAGACGTCGTTGGTCGCCACCAGCGGGATGTCCATGGCATAGGCCATCTCGACAAAGCCACGCTCCGTCAGGCGCTCGGCCTCGGGCTGGCCGCCGTCTTCCGGGTGGCGCTGCAGCTCGACATAGAGCCGGTCGCCGAAGGCCTTGTGCAGCCGCCCCATCAGCGCTTCCGCCGCCGGGCGCTGGCCACCCTGCAAAAGCATCCCCACCGGCCCCGAAGGGCCGCCGGTGAGGCAAATGAGATCGGCGCTCAGCGCCTCGAGTTCCGCCAGCGTGACCTCCGCCGCCGCCCCGCCCTTGTCGAGGTAGAGGCAGGAATTGAGCTTCATCAGGTTCTCGTAGCCCAATTCACTCTGCGCCAGCAGCACCACAGGCGCGGGCGGGCGCGGTTTCTCGCCCGGCTGCACCTCGACATAGGCCACGTCGACCTGACAGCCGATGATCGGCTGCACGCCTGCGCCCGCCATAGCGACCGAGAATTCCAGCGCGGCGAACATGTTGTTGGTGTCGGTCAGCGCCAGCGCGGGCATTTCCGCGTCACGGCACATGCCGGGCAGCTTTTTCAGCCGCAGCGCGCCTTCCAGCAGGGAGTACTCGGAATGGCTGCGCAGGTGAATGAATCGGGGAGCATCTGACATGGGCGCAAACTATGCCAGCCGCCTGCCCGGCACCAGCGCCGGATGCGGCAGTGCTGCATTTTTCGCCCAAGGTATTTTTTCTTGCCAAAACGCCCCCCGCCCCGCTAGCCTGACCTCTACCTCGCCCGCGCCCGGTTCTACGCCGCATCGAACCCCGCGCATGTTTAAGGGCCACTTTGTACCGCGGCGGATGAGAACCAATGGACATCACTTTTCTTCTCAATGGAGAAGTCGTGTCACTCTCCAACGTGTCCCCGACCACCACCCTCCTTGACTGGCTGCGCGAAGAGCGTGGCCTGACGGGGACGAAAGAGGGCTGTAACGAGGGCGATTGCGGGGCCTGTTCGGTCATGATCAGCGACGAGAGCGGGCACCGCGCGCTGAACGGCTGTATCCTGTTCCTGCCGCAGATCAACGGCAAGGCGGTCACCACGGTCGAAGGCATGGCGGGCGCCGACGGCACCCTGCACCCGGTGCAGGAGACCATGGTCGAACATCACGGCAGCCAGTGTGGTTTCTGCACCCCGGGCTTCGTCGTCTCGATGGCCACGGCGCACCTCAACGGCTTGCGCGACCATGACTTGCAGCTTGCCGGCAACCTCTGCCGCTGCACCGGCTACGCGCCGATCATCCGCGCGGCCGAAGCCGCGGCGGACAAGCCCGTGCCAGACCATCTCTTGGGCCTCAAATCGAAGCTCAAGCAGGACATCCCCGCTCCCGCCAAGGCCGAGGGCGCGCCCCATGTGCAGCCCGAGAGCAGCGATGAGCTGGCCGCGTGGTACCTCGACCACCCCGAGGCGACGCTGATCGCCGGAGCGACCGACGTGGGCCTTTGGGTCACCAAGGGCTTCCGCGATCTGGGCGCCGTGGCATTCCTCAACCGCTGCGCCGATCTGCGCGGCATCACCGAGGACGAGACCGGCCTGCGCATCGGCGCCATGACGACCCTGACCGAGGTCGAGGCGAAGCTCTCCCCGCTGTTCCCCAGCTTGGGCGTGATGCTGCGCCGCTACGGCTCGACGCAGGTGCGCAACGCGGCGACTCTGGGCGGCAATATCGCCAATGGCTCGCCCATCGGTGACGGCCCGCCCGCGCTGATTGCGCTTGGTGCCACGCTGCACCTGCGCCGCGGCGACGACCGTCGCGAACTACCGCTCGAGGATTTCTTCCTCGACTACGGCAAGCAGGACCGCGCGCCGGGCGAATTTGTGGAGGCGATCACCGTGCCGCGCCAGCACGACACGCTGCGCTGCTACAAGCTGTCGAAGCGTTTCGATCAGGACATCTCTGCGGTCTGCGGCTGCATCTCGATCACCGGCAACGGTTCTGAAATCCTCACCGCCCGCGTGGCCTTCGGCGGCATGGCCGCCACCCCGAAACGCGCCGCTGCGGCTGAAGCGGCGCTCGTCGGCGAACCGTGGAGCGAAGACACCATCCGCAAGGCGATGGAGGCGATGCGCGACGACTTCACCCCGCTGTCGGACATGCGCGCCTCGGCCGCCTACCGGATGCAGGCCGCGCAGAACATGCTGCTGCGCTATTTCCACGACGCCAATGGCACCCCCACCAACCTGATGGAGGTCTCGGCATGAGCGTTGCAAAGCCCCTTCCCCATGACGCCGCGAAGCTGCATGTCACCGGCGCCGCGCGCTATGTCGACGACATCCCCACCCCGCGCGGCACGCTGCATCTGGCCTTTGGCCTCAGCCCCGTCGCGGCGGGCGATCTGACCGGTCTGGACCTTCAGGCGGTGCGCGAGGCTCCCGGCGTCGTCGCGGTGCTGTCCGCCGATGACCTCGCGCATGATTGTGACACCTCGCCCTCGAACCATGACGAGCCGCTTCTGGCGACCGATCAGGTGCACTACGCGGGCCAGCCGCTCTATCTGGTGGTGGCCACCAGCCACCTCGCCGCGCGCCGCGCCGCCCAGCTGGGCAAGCCGCAGATCACCCCGCGCGACCCGATCCTGACGGTGGAACAGGCGCTCGAAGCGAACAGCCGTTTCGAGGATGGTCCCCGCATCTACCAGAAGGGCGATGCCGAAGCCGCGCTGGCGAAGGCCAGCCGCCGCCTCTCGGGCCAGATCGAGATGGGCGGGCAGGAGCATTTCTACCTCGAGGGTCAGGCCGCCATGGCGCTGCCGCAGGACAACGGCGACATGCTGGTGCATTCCTCGACCCAGCACCCGACCGAGATTCAGCATAAAGTGGCCCATGCCATCGGTCGCCCCATGCATGCCGTGCGGGTCGAGACCCGGCGCATGGGCGGCGGTTTCGGCGGCAAGGAAAGCCAGGGCAACGCGCTCGCCATCGCCTGTTCCGTGGCCGCATCGCTGACCGGCAAGCCCTGCAAGATGCGCTATGACCGCGACGACGACATGATTGTCACCGGCAAGCGGCACGACTTCCGCATCAGCTATGACGTGGGCTTCGACGAGACGGGCCGCATCACCGCGCTGGACGTGACCCATTACACCCGCTGCGGCTGGTCGATGGACCTTTCGCTGCCCGTGGCCGACCGCGCCATGCTGCATGCCGACAACGCCTATCATCTGCGCGATATCCGCATCACCTCGCACCGTTTGCGGACCAATACCGCCAGCGCCACCGCCTTCCGCGGCTTCGGCGGGCCGCAGGGGATCGTCGGCATCGAACGGGTGATGGACCATATCGCGCATGAGCTGGGCCTCGATCCGCTCGCCGTGCGCCGGGCGAATTACTACAGCGACAACGCCCATCGTCCGACCGAGGTGGAGAACACCGGCACCGCAATCGACAACCGCACCCCGCCGGATGCCGAGGCCGATCTGTCATCACGCGGCGCGCCCCCTGCGCCCGGCGCGCAACCGTCGATCCCGGCCACCCCCTCGGACGTGCAGACCACGCCCTACCAGCAGCCGGTGACCGATTGCATTATCAACGCCGTGACCGACCGGCTGGTCGAGAGCTGCGATTACGAGGCGCGCCGCGCCGCCATCGCCGAGTGGAACGCGAAAAGCCAGCTGATGAAGCGCGGCATCGCGATCACGCCGGTGAAATTCGGCATCTCCTTCACGCTCACCCACCTCAATCAGGCGGGCGCGCTGGTGCATGTCTATCAAGACGGCTCAATCCACCTGAACCACGGCGGCACCGAGATGGGGCAAGGGCTGTTCCAGAAGGTCGCGCAGGTCGCGGCCTCGCGCTTTGGCGTCTCGCCCGAAATGGTCAAAATCACCGCCACGGATACCGCGAAAGTGCCCAATACCTCGGCCACCGCGGCCTCCTCCGGCTCGGACCTCAACGGCATGGCGGCGCAGAACGCCTGCGACACCATCCGCGACCGCATGGCCGCGCATCTGGCCGAACGCTACCAGACCACCCCCGATCAGGTGGTATTCGCCGACGGCATGGTGCGCATCGGCGGGGAGGAAATCACCTTCGCCGCCGCCGCCGCCTCGGCCTATGAGAACCGCGTGAGCCTTTCCGCCACCGGCTACTACAAGACGCCCGAGATCGAATGGGACCGGATCGCCGGACGCGGGCGGCCGTTCTACTATTTCGCCTATGGCGCGGCCTGCACCGAGGTGGTGATCGACACGCTGACCGGCGAGAACCGGATCCTGCGCACCGACATCCTGCATGACGCCGGCGCCTCGCTGAACCCGGCGCTCGACATAGGCCAGATCGAAGGCGGCTATGTGCAGGGCGCGGGCTGGCTGACGACCGAGGAACTCGTCTGGGACGAGACCGGCACCCTGCGCACCCATGCGCCCTCGACCTACAAGATCCCCGCCTGTTCGGACCGCCCGCCGGTCTTCAACGTGGCGCTTTGGGACCAGCCGAACCCGGCGCAGACCGTCTACCGCTCCAAGGCCGTGGGCGAGCCGCCCTTCATGCTGGGCATCTCGGCCTTCATGGCGCTGTCGGATGCGGTTGCGGCCTGCGGCCCGCATTATGGCGACCTGCAAGCCCCGGCCACCGCCGAGGCCGTGCTCGCCGCCGTTGGACGGGCGCGGAAATGACCGCGATCTTCGTCGAGGTCACCGCCACGCGCGGCTCGGCCCCGCGGGATGCGGGCACGGCGATGAAAGTCACGGCCGACAGTATCGACGGCACCATCGGCGGCGGGGCGCTGGAACATCAGGCCATCGCCCACGCCCGCCAGATGCTGGCCGAGGGCCGGTGCGAAGACAGCCAGACCCTGCCGCTCGGCCCCGGTCTGGGCCAGTGCTGCGGCGGCGCGGTCAGCCTGCGCTACACCACCACGCCGCGCCCGCTGGACGCGGCCACCCCCCAGCCCCTGCCGGATGTACAAGGCGACGCGCCGCTCTGGCTCTGGGGCGCGGGGCATGTGGGCCGGGCTGTGGTGGCCGCCTGCCCGCCCCGGGCCTTTGAGATCACATGGATCGACAGCGCCCGCGACCGTTTCCCCGACCAAATCCCGCCCCATGTCACCGTCACCCCCGCCGCCGACATGCCCCGGCTGGCCGCCCATGCGCCGCGCGACGCGCATCACCTGATCTTCACCTATTCCCATGACATCGACCTCGCGCTCTGTGCCGCCTTGCTCAAACGCGGGGCTGCGAGCGTCGGGTTAATCGGCTCTGACACAAAAAAGTCACGGTTTTCCCGCCGCTTGCGTGACATGGGGTTGGATCCCTCTGGCATCACCTGTCCAATTGGCGATAAATCGCTGGGCAAGCTGCCTGCGCAAATTGCCCATGGCGCGCTGATCGCCCTCATCGCCCGGACCCAGACAAAGGTTTCCGCATGACTGATTCACTTCTCGACCTCACCGGGTTGACCAAGGCCTACCCCGGCGTCGTCGCGAACGATGACGTTTCCCTGCGGATCGCTCCGGGCGAGGTTCACGCCCTGCTGGGCGAGAACGGCGCGGGCAAATCCACTTTGGTTAAAATGATCTACGGGCTGGTCAAACCAGACGCGGGCCAGATGCTAATGCGGGGCGAGAGCTTTGCCCCCACCGACCCGCACGCCGCACGGCAGGCGGGCGTGGGCATGGTGTTTCAACATTTCTCGCTTTTCGACGCGCTCAGCGTGGCGGAAAACATCGCGCTCGGCATGGAAAACCCCCCGCGGATGCGCGCGCTCAGCCAACAGATTCGCGATGTGTCGGATACCTACGGCCTGCCGCTTGCGCCGGACCGCACCGTCGGTGACCTCTCAGCGGGGGAGCGTCAGCGGGTTGAGATCATCCGCTGCCTGCTGCAAGAGCCGAAGCTGTTGATCATGGACGAGCCGACCTCGGTCCTGACGCCACAAGAGGTTGAAATCCTTTTCAAAACCCTGCGCAAGCTTAGCGCCGAAGGCACCGCGATCCTCTATATCTCGCACAAGCTCGAAGAAATCCGCAGCCTGTGCGACAGCGCCACGATCCTGCGCTTGGGCAAGGTCGTCGGCCATTGCACCCCGCGGGAGACATCGGCCCGCGACATGGCCGAGATGATGGTGGGCTCTGCGCTGAAAACGCCGACCCGCGACAGCAAGGAACCGGGCGAAGTGGCGCTGACGCTGAACAACCTCTCGGCCCGGTCGGCCCATGCTTTCGGCATGCCGCTGCGCGATATTTCTGTCGAGGTGCGGCGCGGCGAGGTGCTGGGCATCGGCGGCGTCGCGGGCAACGGGCAGGACGAATTGCTCAACGCGCTCTCGGGCGAAACACTGGTCGGCGCGGGCATGATCACCTTTGACGGGCGCGACATTGGCCTGCTCGGCCCCACCGCCCGCCGCGCGCTTGGCGTCTTGACCGCCCCCGAGGAGCGGCTGGGCCACGCCGCCGTGCCGGATATGTCGCTGACGGAAAACGCCATGCTGACCGGGGCCGCCCGTGAGGGGCTGGAGCGGGGCGGCATGCTCGACTGGGGCAAGGCGCGCAGCTTTGCCGAGAAGATCATCAAGACCTTCGACGTGCGCACCCCCGGCCCGGCCAACGCGGCGCGCTCGCTTTCAGGCGGCAACCTGCAAAAGTTCGTCATCGGGCGCGAGGTGCTGCAACGGCCCGAGCTGCTGGTCGTGAACCAGCCCACATGGGGGGTCGATGCCTCTGCCGCCGCCGCGATCCGGCAGGCACTGCTCGATCTCGCCTCGGGCGGGACCGCGGTGATCGTCATCAGCCAAGACCTTGATGAGTTGATGGAGATTTCCGACAATTTTGCCGCCCTGAACGAAGGCCGCCTGTCGCCCTCTCGCCCCGCGCAGGGGCTGACCGTCGAAGAGATCGGCCTTATGATGGGCGGCGCACATGGTATGGAGGTCGCGCATGTCTAAGCCGAACCTCGCATCTTTCACTCTGACCATTGGGGGTGATCTGTGATCCGCCTTGAAAAGCGTCCGCAGCCCAGTCGGGCCCTCTCGCTGTCGACACCGATCATGGCGGTGCTGGCCACTTTCATCTTCGGCGGGCTTTTGTTCGCGGCCTTGGGCAAAGACCCGATCGAGGCGCTGCAAACGATCTTTTGGCAGCCCCTGTTTGGCGATTACGCTTTTTATTACCGCCCGCAACTGCTGATCAAAGGCGCGCCCTTGGTGCTGATCGCCATTGGCCTCAGCCTTGGGTTCAAGGCGGGCATTTGGAACATCGGGGCCGAGGGGCAGTATATCATGGGCGCCCTCTTTGGCGCGGGCGTGGGGCTGGCATTCTACCCGCTTGAGGCGTGGTATATCTTCCCGCTGATGGTCATCGCCGGGGCGCTCGGCGGATGGCTCTGGGCGATGATCCCGGCCCTACTCAAGGTGCGTTTCGGCACCAATGAAATCCTCGTCTCGCTGATGCTGGTCTATGTGGCGGAACAATTCCTTGCCTCCATGTCATTGGGATTGCTGAAAAATCCCGAAGGCTACGGCTTTCCCGGCTCGCGCAACCTGCAACAATACGCTTCTGCCCATAACGCCGAACTCTTCGCAGGCTCTGGCATGCACTGGGGCGTGGTCGCAGCGCTGATCGCGGTGATCTTTGCCTATGTCCTGCTCGCACGGCACCGTCTGGGCTTTGCCATCCGCGTCACCGGGGAGGCCCCCCGCGCGGCGCGCTTCTCCGGCGTGAACCCGGCGCGGCTGGTGCTGTTTTGCCTCGGCACCTCTGGCTTGCTCGCTGGTCTTGCGGGCATGTTCGAGGTCGCTGGCCCCTCGGGTCAGGTCACCATCGACTTTAACGTGGGCTATGGCTTCACCGCGATCATCGTGGCCTTCCTTGGCCGGTTGCACCCGATTGGCATCCTGCTTGCCGGGGCGCTGATGGCGCTGACCTACATCGGCGGGGATATCGCGCAGTCCAACCTCGGCCTGCCCGCCGCCGCCATTCAGGTCTTCCAAGGCATGCTCCTGTTCTTCCTGCTCGCGCTGGACGTTTTCACTCATTACCGGCTGCGCTTTGGCGCGGCGGAGGCTGCCTGATGGATCTTTCCGCAATCAACCCGCTCTTGTTCGTCGCAGGTTTCCTCGTGGCCGCGACACCGCTGATCTTCGCCGCCATCGGCGAATTGGTGGTCGAGAAATCCGGCGTGCTGAACCTTGGCGTCGAAGGCATGATGATCACCGGCGCGATCTGCGGCTTTGCCACGGCGGTCGAGACCGGATCGCCGCTTTTGGGCTTCGCCGCCGCCGCCGTGGGCGGTGCCGTGCTCAGCCTGCTCTTCGCCTTCCTGACCCAAGTGGCGCTGGCCAATCAGGTCGCCTCGGGCCTGTCGCTCACGCTCTTCGGCCTCGGCCTCTCGGCCCTGATCGGGCAGAGCTACGTCGGGATCAAGCCGCCGCGTCTGGGTGACATCGACTTCGGCCCGCTGGCCGATATCCCCGTGATCGGGCCGATCCTCTTCACCCATGACATCATCCTCTACCTCGGCATCGCGCTGGTTGCCGGGGTCTGGGCGGTGCTGAAATTCACCCGCGCGGGCCTGATCCTGCGCGCGGTTGGCGAAAGCCACGACGCGGCCCATGCGCTCGGCTACAAGGTCAAGCGCATCCGCACTGCGGCAATCCTTTTTGGCGGCGCTTGCGCGGGTTTGGGCGGGGCTTACATCAGCCTCATTCGCGTGCCGCAATGGACCGAAGGCATGACCGCTGGCATCGGCTGGATCGCCCTTGCCCTTGTCGTCTTCGCCTCCTGGAAGCCATGGCGCGCGCTTTTGGGTGCCTATATTTTCGGCGGCATCACCCAGTTGCAGTTGAACTTGCAAGGCGCGGGCGTTGCCATTCCGGTAGAGTATCTGGCAATGTCGCCGTATATCATCACCATCATCGTTTTGGTGGTGCTGTCGGCGGACAAAAGCGCCGCGCCGGCCTCGCTGGGCCGTACCTTCCACGCCTCGAACTAGGGGCATAACGTCACGCGGCATCGCCCGCACATCAAGCCCCGGCAAAGGGGCACGCAAACAGGGGAAACCTCATGAAACTAACCACCCTTATGACCAGCGCGGCCCTTGCGCTCGGCCTTGCTTCGGGCGCTGTGGCCCAAGACAAGACCAAGGTCGGCTTTGTCTTTGTCGGCCCCGTGGGCGACGGCGGCTGGACCTATGAGCATAACGAAGGCCGTTTGGCCGTCGAAGAAGAGTTCGGCGACAAGGTCGAAACCGTCTTCGTCGAAAGCGTGGCCGAGGGCCCCGATTCCGAACGTGTGATGACGCAGATGGCGCTCGATGGTGCCGACCTGATCTTCACCACCTCCTTTGGCTACATGGACCCCACCATCAATGTCGCCAAGAAATTCCCCGATGTGAAATTCGAGCACGCCACCGGCTACAAACGCGCCGACAACGTCTCGACCTATTCCGCGCGTTTCTACGAAGGCCGCGCCATTCAGGGCCACATCGCGGGTTCCATGACCGAGAGCAACATCATCGGCTACATCGGCTCCTTCCCGATCCCGGAAGTGATCCGCGGCATCAACTCTGCCTATATCCACGCCAAGAAGGTAAACCCCGACGTTCAGTTCAAAATCGTCTGGGCCTACACGTGGTTTGACCCAGCCAAAGAAGCCGACGCCGCCAAGGTTCTGATCGAACAGGGCGCCGACGTGGTGCTGCAACACACCGATTCCACAGCACCCCAAGCGGCTGCCCAAGAAGCGGGCAACGTGATCACCTTTGGCCAAGCCTCCGACATGGCGCAATATGCCCCCAAGCCGCGCGTGTCTTCGATCATCGACAACTGGGCGCCCTATTACATCGACCGCGTTAAAGCGGTGATGGACGGCACATGGGAAAGCCAAGACACATGGGACGGCATCGGGCCGGGCATGGTCGGCATTGGTGAAATCTCCGACGCCGTGCCCGCGGAGGTGAAAGCCGAAGCGCTGGAACTGAAAGACAAGATCGCATCGGGCGAATACCACCCCTTCACCGGTCCGATCAACAAACAGGACGGCTCCGCATGGCTGGCCGAAGGCGAGACCGCAGATGACGGTACGCTGGCGGGCATGAACTTCTATGTCGAAGGCATCGAAGGCACCATTCCTGAGTAAACCGAACCGGCTCACCGACGACAGGGGCGCACGGGCAACCGCGCGCCCCTTTTTCGTCGCCGCCCCGAACGGGGCTCATGCGCGCAGTCCCCGAGCGCCCCGCCGCCTGCCCCTGCGTAAACCCATTGCGCGCGAGCAGCGCACATGCCACCAATCTTGCATGACACAGATGCTCACCAGCCTTGATGGCACCCCCGCCAGCCGCCTCGCCTTCGGCACCATGCAGTTCGGCGGGCGCGCCGATGCGGCAGCCTCCCGCGCCATGTTCGACGCCTGTATCGAGGCCGGGATCACCCATTTCGACACGGCCCATGTCTATACCGACGGGGCGTCAGAGCGGCTGTTGGGCCAGTTCGTCCAAGACCGCCGCGAAAGCCTGATCATCGCCACCAAAGCCGCCTATACCGGCGGCGCGGGCCGGGCCAATATCCTCGCCTCTGCCGAGACATCCCGCCAGCGGATGCAGCTTGATACGCTTGATGTGCTCTACCTCCACCGCTTCGATCCCGACACCCCGCTGACCGAAAGCTTCGCCGCGCTGGCCGACCTGCAACAACAGGGCCATATCCGCCAAGTGGGCCTGTCGAACTTCGCCGCATGGCAGGTCGTCAAAGCCGCCCATATCGCCGCCGACTTCGGGCTTGAGATCGCGGTGATCCAACCGATGTACAACCTCGTCAAACGTCAGGCCGAGGTCGAGATCCTGCCGATGGCGCATGACCTCGACATAATGGTCGCCCCCTACTCCCCACTGGGTGGCGGGCTGTTGACCGGAAAATACGCCAAGGGCGGCACTGGCCGCCTGAGCGAGGATGACCGCTATGCCGCCCGCTACGGGCAAGAGAGGATGCACGGCGCCGCTGCCGGTCTTGCCGCCCTCGCGCGGGATCTCGGCACCCCTCCCGCAACCCTCGCCGTGGCCTGGGCGGCGGCCCATCCGACGAAGCCGACGCCGATCATCTCGGCCCGCTCCTTGGCCCAACTAGAGCCGTCGCTCGCCGCGCTGACCTACCTAATAACGCCGCAGACCTACGCCGCCATCTCGGCCCTGTCGCCCACACCGCCCCCGGCCACCGACCGGCTGGAAGAGCAGGCATGAGCCGCCTGCCCCCCAACGCCAGCGTCGCCGAAGAGGCAGGCGGCGACCGCCTCTTCGCCCCCGCCGCCGCGCGCAATCTCGACGCGCTTTGCGACCTGCTGGCCACCCACGCCCCGCCCCGGGGCCGTGCGCTGGAAATCGCCAGCGGGACCGGCCAGCATGTCGTGGGCTTCGCCAAACGCCTGCCGGGCCTTAGATGGCAACCCAGCGACATCGACACCGCCCGCCGCGCCAGCATCAACGCCTATGCAGCCGAGGCCGCTTTGCGCAATATCGCCCCCGCCCTGCCGCTCGACGCGACCGCGCCCGGCTGGGCGGGCGAACATGGCCCCTTCGACCTGATCATGCTGGCCAATCTGCTGCATCTGATCTCGACCTCCGCCACCCGGTGCCTGATCGAAGAGGCCGCCGCAGCCCTCGCCCCCGGCGGCACGCTGATCCTCTACGGCCCGTTCAAACGCGACGGCCAAACCACCTCCCCCGGCGATACCCGCTTTGACGCACAACTGCGCGCCGCCGACCCCGCGATCGGCTATAAAGACAATACCGAGATGGCCCGCTGGCTCAGCGATGCAGCCCTCAGCCCGATCGACGAAGTGGACATGCCCGCCAACAACCTCGCCTTCATCGCCAGAAAGCCCAGCCCATGATCCTCCGCCGCGCCTTGATCCTGTCGCTCCTCGCCCTCGCCGCCTGCGGCTCCCCCGGCAGCCCGCCCCCGGCCCCGCCCGGCGTGCTCTTCCCCGCTGCCTTCGGCGACAGCGATCCGGTGAGTTTCAAAGGCCGCACCCCCGCCGCCTACCCCGTGCACGGCATCGACGTGGCCCGTTTCCAAAACGATATCGACTGGAACACCGCCCGACGCGCGGGCGTGAACTTCGCCTTCATCAAAGCCACCGAAGGCGGCGACCTCAAAGACATTAACTTCGACAGCCACTGGCAAGGCGCGGGCCACGCCGCCGTGAAACGCGGCGCCTATCATTTCTACTATTTCTGCACCCCGCCCGAGGATCAGGCCCGCTGGTTCATCCGCAACGTGCCCAAGACAGGCGGCATGCTGCCTCCAGTGCTCGATATGGAATGGAACCCCTTCTCCCCCACCTGCGCCCATGTCCGCCCGCCCGCCGCCGACGTCCGCGATCAAATGCGCCGCTGGCTGCGCGTGGTCGAGGCCCATTACGGCCAACGCCCCATCATCTACACCACACCCAAATTCTACCGTGAGAACAACCTTAGCCGCTTCCGGGGGTACGACTTCTGGCTGCGCACCACCGCCAAAACCCCAGCCGAAACCTACCCCGGCCAAACATGGCGCTTCTGGCAATACAGCGCCACGGGCATCGTCCCCGGCATCGACGGCGACGTGGACCTCAACGCCTTCTCAGGCAGCCGCGCCGACTGGCAAAACTGGCTCGCCACCCGCGCCCTGCGCTAAAACCAACGGGAGGGCACCCCTCCCCCTCCTTCATCCTTTCTCAAATACCTCTGCGCCACCCCGCCGCAAAGGCGACGCGATCGGTTACCCCCCCAAACCAAACCCCTCCAACAAAAACGCCACCCCGCCCGCTTCATCCTTTCGCAAATACCTCTGCACAACGCCCACCCCAGACGCCACGCCAGCCTTCACCCCCGCGCATAATACCGCGCCACAACGAACAGTCCGCCCACCAACAAAAACGGCAACAAGAATATCCGAAACACATGCACCCCCAGCACCGCCAAAAGCGCGCCGATCAACTCATCCGCGCGGCTCCAAAGGTTGCTGGCAAGCTGCCGATACTCCGTCAAACCCGGTTCTTCCTCACCCAAAGCCTCGCTGCCGCCGACATGCGCGGTGATCTCCTCGATCACCTCCATGTTCCGCAGATAGACCCCTTCGGTAAGCTGTCCCGCCAGCGGCTCAGACACCACCAAGGCAAGCGGAAGCGCCAACCCCAGAAACCCGCCATACCATGCCAACCGCCGGGGCAGCCCGGCATGACCGCGCTTGCTCAAAGCCCAAACCGCCAGCGCCACGGACAACAGCCCCAACCCAATCGCACTGACCGGCCCAAGCGCCACAGCGATCACCCCCGTGGCTACCATGACACCGAAAACCAGCCCCGCGATCCGCTCCACCGTGTCGTCAATCGGCTCCAACACCTTCAGTGGCCGCGCCGAGCTGGAGGCGATGAAGGACAGCCCCACCTCGATCTCCTGCGCGGTCGAAAGAAAAGCATTCAACGTGCGCAGCGTGACATAAGAGGCCGCCGCCGTGGTCGCCACATCCGCGGCATAGCCCTGCGCCGCGCCGACCACGGGATTGTCGCGCAGCAGCGCCGCCGTCAGCGCCAATACGCAGAAAAGTGCAAGCAGCCCCCGCCGGATCAACCGTCCGCCCGGATGCGCTGGTTCTTCGGATCATAGGGGCTGTCTTCGACCACCTCGGCCTCCCACAGTTGATCAAGCATCTTTACCTTCAGCCTCGTGCCTACCACCGCATCCTCGGGTTTGACATAGCCCATGCCGATGCTCTTGCCGAAGGCCACGGAATAGCCCCCCGAGGTCAGACGCCCGGTCCGGGTCTCACCATTGTAAAGCACCTCACGGCCCCAAGGATCGGCATCCTCCGGCCCGTCGATCAGCACGGTCACGCATTTCGCGCGGATCCCGTGATCGACCATCGCCTGCTTCCCGTGAAACTCTTTGTTCAGGTCCACGAAGCGCGGCAAATCCGCTTCCAAAGGCGTCGCATCCCGGCCCAGCTCATGCCCAAAGGCGCGATAGCTCTTCTCCTGCCTCAGCCAGTTCTGCGCCCGCGCGCCGACCAGCTTCATCCCATGCGGCTTGCCGGCCTTCTCCAACTGGTCGAACAGATGGTTCTGCATCTCAATCGGATGATGCAATTCCCAGCCAAGCTCCCCGGTATAGGCCACCCGGATCGCGCGGACCGGCACCATGCCCAACTCGATGTCGCGCATGGTTAGCCATGGGAACCGCTTGTTGCCCAACACCGTCTCCGGCGCCGCATCCCGCACCAAGGCACCCAACACATCCCGCGACTTCGGCCCGGCAATCGCGAAGACACCCCACTGCGTGGTCACGTCATGGCACTCAATATAGCCGACCTCAGGCATTTTATCGGCAATCGCCTTGCGCAGGTAATCGCTGTCATAGGCCGTCCATGCCCCCGCCGAGACGAGGTAATATTCGTCCTGCGCCAAACGCACGATGGTATATTCCGTCCGCGTCGTTCCCGCCCCGGTCAAGGCATAGGTCAGGTTGATACGCCCCACCGAAGGCAGCTTGTTGCAGGTGAACCAATCCAGAAACGCCGTTGCCCCCGGGCCGCGGACCAGATGTTTGGTAAAGGCCGTGGCATCGATCAGCCCGACCCCCTCACGGATCGCCCGCGCTTCCTCTACGGCATATTGCCACCAGCCCCCGCGCCGGAACGAGCGGCTGTCATGATCGCTAAACCCCTCCGGCGCAAAATAATTCGGCCGCTCCCAGCCATTCACCTGCCCGAATTGCGCCCCCCGCGCCGCCTGCCGGTCATAGGCGGGCGAGGTGCGCAGCGGACGGCACGCGGGCCGCTCCTCATCAGGATGGTGCAAGATATAAACGTGGTCGTAGGCTTCCTCGTTCTTGCGCGCGGCATATTCCGTGGTCATCCAATCGCCGTAGCGTTTGGGATCGAGGCTCGCCATATCGATCTCGGCCTCGCCCTCCACCATCATCTGCGCCAGATAATAGCCGGTGCCGCCCGCCGCGGTGATCCCGAAGGAAAACCCTTCCGCCAGCCACATATTGCGCAGTCCCGGCGCTGGCCCCACCAAGGGGTTGCCATCGGGCGTATAGCAAATCGGTCCGTTGAAATCATCCTTCAGCCCGCAATCCTCGGCCGAGGGGATGCGGTGGTTCATCGCCATATATTGCTCTTCGATCCGCTCAAGATCGAGCTGAAACAGATCGGCCCGGAAACTGTCCGGCACCCCATATTCAAACCGCGCCGCGCGCCCTTCTCATAAACCCCAAGGATCCAGCCACCACGCTCTTCGCGCACATAGCTCTGCGCATCGGCATCGCGGATCACCGGATGCTCCCCGTTGCCCGCCGCCCGGTAATCGACCAAGACCGGATCGCGGTCCATGACGATGAACTGATGTTCCACGGGAATCGCTGGCATCTTGATGCCCAGCATCCGCGCCGTGCGCTGTGCATGGTTGCCGCTCGCAGTCACCACATGTTCCGCCGTGATGACGATCTGCTCCTCCGACGGCACAAGGTTGCCGCCCTTCTCGACCATCTTGGTGCAGGTCACTTCCCAATGCGTCCCATTCCAATGGAACCCATCCGCCTGCCACTTGCGCTCGATCGCCACACCACGCTGCCGCGCCCCCTTGGCCATCGCCATGGTCACATCGGCGGGGTTAATATAGCCATCGGTCTGGTGATAAAGCGCCCCCTTTAAGTCCGATGTCTCGATCAGCGGCCACTTCGCCTTGATCTCATCGGGGGTAAGCCATTGATAGGGCACACCACAGGTCTCGGCGGTGGAAGCATAGAGCATATACTCATCCATCCGCGCCTCCGTCTGGGCCATGCGCAGATTGCCCACCACGGCAAAGCCTGCGTTCAACCCCGTCTCCGCCTCCAGCGTCTTATAAAACTCGACCGAATACTGATGAATATGGGTCGTCGCATAAGACATGTTGAACAAGGGCAAAAGCCCCGCCGCATGCCATGTCGAGCCAGAGGTCAACTCGTCCCGCTCCAAGAGCATCACATCATCCCAACCGGCCTTCGCCAGATGATAGGCGATCGACGTGCCAACCGCGCCGCCCCCGACAACCAATGCTTTGACTTGCGTTTTCATCTGCCAATCCCCCTGCGCTAGGCCCACTCCCGTTGTACGCAGCAGCACCACGCCCCGCAGGCAGCAGCCGACCCAACATCGCCAAAAACCGACCTTACCCGCTCCCCCAAAGCGCCACCTCAGCCCCAGCGCGCGCGCCCCCCCCCCACCTTCATCCTTTCCCAAATACCCTGCACAACCTCTCCCACCGCACAACATCAAGGCAGACCACACCGCCCCCATCTTCATCCTTTCCCAAATACCCTGCACGACCCACCCCGCCGCACAACATCAGGGCAAAACACCCAACTCACCCCGGCAAAATCTTCCCCGGGTTCAAAATATTCTGCGGGTCCAGCGCCGCCTTTAGGGTCGCCATCACATCCACCGCGGCCCCCAATTCCTTGCGCAGATAGGGCCGCTTGCCCTGCCCGATCCCATGTTCGCCGGTGCAGGTCCCATCCATCGAAATCGCCAGTTCCGCCAACCTGCTGACGAATGCCTCGCCGCGCGCGACTTCTTCGGGGTCGTCCATGTCGATCAACAAGGACGCATGGAAATTCCCGTCCCCCGCGTGGCCCACGATGGGGGCGATCAACTGCAACTCTTCCGCCCGCGCTTGGGCCGCCACCACGGCATCGGCGAGGCGCGAGATCGGCACGCAGACATCCGTGGCCACCGCCTTGCAGCCCGGTCTCAGCGCCAGCACCGCCCAATAGCCGTCATGGCGGGCCTGCCATAGCTTGCTGCGCTCTTCGGGGGTCGTCGTCGCGGCATAGCCGCTGCCGCCGAACTCTTCTGAGAGCATGCCAAAGGTCTCGGCCTGTTCCACCACGCCCGCCTCGGAGCCGTGGAATTCCAGCAGCAAAAGCGGCGTTTCGGGCAGGGTCAGCTTGGAATAGGTGTTCACGGCCTTGACTACATCGGCGTCCAAAAGCTCAATCCGCGCCACGGGCAGGCCGTATTGGATGACCGCCATCACGGTCTCGCAGGCCGCCTGTACCGTCGGGAAGGAACAGCGGGCCGAGGACATCGCCTCGGGGATGCCTTGCAGGCGCAGGGTGATCTCGGTGATGATCCCAAGCGTCCCTTCAGAGCCCACAAAAAGCCGCGTCAAATCATAGCCCGCCGAAGATTTCCGCGCCCGCCCGCCGGTGCGGATCACTCGGCCATCGGCCAGTACCACCTCAAGGCTCAGGACGTTGTCCTTCATCGTGCCATAGCGCACCGCATTGGTGCCGCTGGCCCGCGTCGCGGTCATCCCCCCGAGCGACGCATTGGCGCCGGGATCGATCGGAAAGAACAGCCCCTGATCGCGCAGATGGGTGTTGAGCGCCTCGCGGGTCACGCCGGGCTGTACCCGGCAATCCAGATCGCCCGCGTTGACCTCAAGCACGCGGTCCATCTGCATGACATCGATGCAAATCCCGCCCGCGGGGGCGTTCACATGCCCTTCGAGAGAGGTGCCCGTGCCGAAGGGGATCACCGGCACCCGATGGGCGGCGCAGATACGCACCGCCTGCGCCACCTCTTCGGTCGAGCGCGCCATGACGACCGCATCAGGCGCCTGCGTGTCGATCCATGTGGTGGTGTGGCCGTGCTGTTCGCGAATGGCTTGGCCGGTCAGCAGATTGTCCCCGAAGGCTTGTTGCAACTCGTCCAGCGCGGCGGCGATCCCCACCTCATTTCGCGGCAAATCTGCGATCTTGGTCACGTCTTATCTCCCAATAGTATCCTCACGCCGCAAAATCTTGCGGCGGTATCTTTGTAAATTAATCACACGAAAGGCCCGCGTTGCCGCAGCCGTCCGTGGGTCAGAGCATGGAGGGCACAACCTGATCCGGCGGGCGGTGGCCGTCATCGAAGGTCTTGATGTTGATCAGGACTTTCTCGCCCATCTCGATCCGCCCTTCCAGCGTGGCAGAGCCCATATGCGGCAGCAGCACGACGTTCTTTAGCTCGCGCAGGCGCGGATTGATCTCGCGACCATGTTCATAGACGTCCAACCCCGCGCCCTTGATATCGCCCGAGCGCAGCATCCGCGTCAGCGCGTTCTCGTCGATCACCTCCCCGCGGGAGGTGTTCACGATCACCGCGTCGGGCTTCATCAGACCCAAACGGCGGGCGTTCATCAGATGGAAGGTGCTGGGGGTATGGGGGCAGTTGATGCTGATCACGTCCATCCGGCTGACCATCTGATCAAGGCTTTCCCAATAGGTGGCCTCTAGCTCGCCCTCGATCTCTTCGCGCAGGCGTTTGCGGTTGTGGTAATGCACCTGCATGCCAAAGGCCCGCGCCCGGCGCGCCACGGCCTGACCGATCCGGCCCATGCCCAGAATGCCCAGACGGCGCCCGCCAACGCGGCCCCCCAAGAGTGCCGTGGGCGCCCAGCCGTCCCAATTGCCCGATTGCATCACCGCCATGCCCTCGGGCATGCGGCGGGTCACGGCAAGGATCAGCGCCATGGTCATATCGGCGGTATCGTCGGTCAGCACGCCGGGGGTGTTCGACACCAGCACGCCGCGCTGGCGCGCGGTGGCCACATCAATGTGATCGACCCCTGCCCCGTAGTTGGCGATCAGCTTGAGCCGCTCGCCCGCTTGGGTGATCAGCGGCGCGTCGATCTCATCGGTGATGGTGGGCACCAGCACATCGGCCTGACGCATCGCCGCGCCCAATTCCTCGCGGGTCATCGGCCTATCATCTTCGCGCAGGGTCACGTCAAACAGCTCTGACAGCCGTGTTTCCACGGCCTCTGGCAACCGTCGCGTCACTACAACACTCAACCGCTTCTTTGACATGCCTGCTCTCCCGGTCTTGGCGTCGCCTCGTTTCGCGGGCATGGTGTCTCATGCAGCGACGAGGCACAAGAACTCGCGCCGGAAAAAGAGCAACAATAACCCGCAGATTTGCACAGCACCGACCCACAGCAGTGAACCGCATAGCAGGCAATTCAATGATAACCGCTTTCTTTCGCAGCGCCCTGATGGTGGGCGCGCTGCTTTTGGCACAGCCGACCTCCGGCCTTGCAGAAGAGGCGCGTGGTCAGGTCACGAACCTGCCCCTGCCCCGTTTCGTTTCGATGAAAGCCTCCGAAGGCAATGTGCGCCGCGGCCCGTCCCTGTCACACCGGATCGACTGGGTTTACAAACGCCGCGACCTGCCGCTGAGGATCACCGCCGAACATGGCCATTGGCGCCGGGTCGAAGACCGCGACGGTATGGGCGGCTGGGTCCACTACTCGCTTTTGTCGGGCACCCGCACGGTGCTGGTCGAACAGGACATGCTGCAACTGCGCATCAATCCCGACCCCAAAGCCGCCGTGGTGGCGCGGCTCGAGCTGGGCGTCGTGGCCCGTCTGGGCGAATGCACGCTGGAATGGTGTGAGCTGCGCTCGGGCGGTTTTACAGGCTGGGCGCCCAAGGTGCGGCTCTGGGGTGTTGGCCCCAAGGAACTGCGCGAGTAGCGCACCCCTCGCCGCAATTGCATGATCCCGGCGCATGCGCCACTCTGCCCGCAAAACTCAAGCCGGAGAGAGCGCCATGCAAGCCATCACCTATGACCAATTCGGAGCCGCCGCCGACGTGCTGCGCCTGTCGAAGGTCGACAGCCCCGCCCCGCAAGCCGGAGAGGTCTGCGTCGCGCTCAGCCATTCGGGCGTGAACCCATCGGACGTGAAGGCCCGCGCAGGCACCCGCCCCGGCGTCAGCAAACCGCCCTTCCCGCAGGTCATCCCCCATAGCGACGGCGCGGGAGAGATCGTCGCCGTGGGCGCGGGCGTCGATGCGGGCCGGGTGGGCCAGAAGGTCTGGATCTGGAACGGCCAGTGGCAACGCGGCTTTGGCACGGCGGCTGAGCAGATCACCCTGCCCGCCCATCAAGCCGTGCCCCTGCCCGATGGCGTCTCGTCCGAGGTCGGCGCGCAGCTTGGCATTCCGGGGCTGACCGCCTGCCACGCCGTCTTTGGCGGCGGCGGGGTGGCCGGGGAAACGGTGCTGATCCAAGGCGGCGCAGGCACGGTGGGGTATCTTGCCGTGCAACTGGCGAAATGGGGCGGGGCCAAGGTGATCGCCACCTGTAGCCCCCGCGACAACGATCTGCTGCGCGACGCAGGTGCCGATGCCGTGTTCAACTACGCCGACCCCGATCTCGCCGCCGCCGTGCTCGATGCCAATGGCGGCAAGCCGGTCGACACCATCGTCGAGACGGAGTTCGGCCTGAACATCACCACCGACACCGAGGTCATCGCCCCCAATGGCCGCATCGCCGCCTATGGCTCGGCGGCGGAGATGTCGCCGGTGCTGCCCTTCTATCCGCTGCTGTTCAAAGCGGTCACGATCGACATCATCCTGATCTATCTGCTGCCCGCAGGCCCGCGCGAACAGGCAATCAACCGGTTGCACCACGCGCTGGAGGACGGCGCCCTGCGCTGCCCCGTCGACACGGTCCTGCCGCTTTCTGAGGCCGCCCGCGCCCATGAGTTGGTCGAGGCCGGACAGCGCAGCGGGGCGGTGCTGCTCGATTGTCAGGGGTAACGCGCTAATTGGCCAAGCTGCCGCCCCGTCGCCCGGGGCGGTGGCCCATCCCGCTGACGGAGTTCCCCCATGCGCCTCACCGCCGCCCTGCCCCGCCTGTTTCTCTGCCTGCTGCTGAGCTGCGCGCTGCCCCTCACCCCGACCTTTGCGCAAACGAGCGACCAACCCGAAGGCACCATCGCCCTCGAAGGCGATGCCACGGCGGACGCCGCCATCGCCAAACGCATCCGCGCCATCCTGCGCGAGCTTGAGGGGTTCGAGAAGGTCCGCGTCTCTGTCGCCTCCGGCATCGTCACGTTGACCGGCACCACGCTCGACACCGCCAGCGCCGCGCGGCTGAACGATTTGGCGGGCCGTGTCGAAGGGGTGGTGGCGATCCGCAACGAGGTGCGCGAAAGCACCGATGTGGCCGAGCGGCTCAACCCCGCCGTAGAGCGTTTCCGGGACCGGATGGCGCAGGCCGTGGCCTTCCTGCCGCTGGCCCTGGTGGCGCTTGGGGTCTTTGGCCTGATCATCGTCGCGGGGCTGGCGCTGGCGCGGCTGCGCAACCCGTGGGATCGGCTCGCGCCTAATGCCTTTATCGCTGACATTTACCGCCAAATCATCCGGCTGGCCTTTGTCATCGCGGCATTGGTGGTGGCGCTGGATATCCTCGGCGCCACGGCGCTGCTCTCGGGCATCCTTGGCGCGGCGGGGATTGTCGGCCTCGCCATCGGTTTCGCGGTGCGCGACACGGTCGAGAATTTCATCGCCTCTATTATGCTGTCGATCCGCCAGCCCTTTCGTCCCAACGACACGGTCGAGATCGACGGCGACACCGGCAAGGTGATCCGCCTGACGAGCCGTGCCACGATCCTGCTGACCTTTGACGGCAATCACCTGCGCATCCCCAATGCCACCGTTTTTAAAAGCCGGATCACCAACTATTCACGCAACGCCGAGCGGCGGTTCACCTTTACCCTCTCGGTCGCCAGCGACGCCGATCTGGCCCGCGCCCGTGATTTGGCGCTGGAGGTGCTGAACGACCTACCCTTTGTCCTATCCAGCCCCGAAGCCGCCGCTTGGGTAGACGAGGTCGCCGATCACTGGATCAACATGCAATTCGCCGGTTGGATCAATCAAGAAAGCACCGATCTGCTCGCCGCCCGCAGCGAAGCGATTCGCCTGACCCTTTCGGCTTTCGATGCGGCGGGCCTCACCGCCGGGCCACCGGCCTATCAATTGATCTCTCATGGCGAATCGCCTTCGGACGGACCCATCGATTCGCCCCAAACGGCAGCCGCACCCACGAATCCCGCCGCTGTTCAGCCCGTCGAGCCCCAAACCGAGCGGGAATTGACCCGCATCGTCGCGCAGGAACGTGCCGAATTGCCCAGCAAAGACCTGCTCTCTGTTGATGCAGCCGAAGAATAGGCTAATTTCTTTAAAACGGGTCTTGCACCCCGGGCCAGAGAACTTTAGTTAGCGCCCTGTGTTGGGATGTAGCCAAGTGGTAAGGCAACTGTTTTTGGTACAGTGTACCGTAGGTTCGAATCCTACCATCCCAGCCATCACTCTCCCCGTCAGGTAGATAAGACACCCCGACCACCCGTAGGTCTCGGAGTGCCCCAGTTTAGTGCCCCACCGTTGACACACCTATAGCGGGTGCTGCGGGTGTGCCCCTCCCAGTTGACGGGAGAGGCGGGTTAGTGGGTTTTAAGTCGAGGTAGACTGCATAGCCACGGGCTAGAAGGCTCCCCAGTCAACACCGTTAGCGCGCCGATCAAACTCATCGTACAGGTTATCTCTCCGGTCACCGATAGTCAGATGATCCGGGTTGATGCAGCGCCGGTTATGA
>NZ_SZNL01000230.1:0-249 GCF_005068605.1 Sulfitobacter sp. 15WGC
TGTAGGCGTTGCCCTCGCGGATCGCCTTAGTTTTGATGCGCTGCACGTCCGAGCCGGTCGAGGGTTCGGTCATCGCCAGTGCGCCGACCAGCTCGCCCGAGACCATCTTGGGCAGCCAGCGTTTTTTTCTGGTCCTCGGTGCCATAGGCGAGGATGTAATGCGCCACGATGCCGGAATGGATGCCGTGGCCCCAGGAGGCGAGGTTGGCGCGGGAGCCTTCGATCAGGATCGCCGCCTCATGGCCGAAA
>NZ_SZNL01000231.1:0-249 GCF_005068605.1 Sulfitobacter sp. 15WGC
CCGACGACGTGAATCTGTCGGACGTGGCCGAGAACATCGGCACCGCGCAGAAGATCTTCAACTCGGTCGGCTGGGAATAATCAGCACGACATCGCGCAGGAGGCGGGCTTTCGGGCCCGCCTTTTTTTATGTGTTGTGCTGCCTCCAAACGCCCTGCCCGGCGCCACGGCGGGCATCGCCCTCCCTCCCCCCGGAGGGCGATTTTGCAACGCAGGCCCATGACGCAGCGCCTGCGCCTTTGGCAATGGC
>NZ_SZNL01000232.1:0-249 GCF_005068605.1 Sulfitobacter sp. 15WGC
TCTTTCCGGGGCTGCGGCTGGGGTATCTGGTGGGGTCCGAACCCTTCATCCGTGAGGCCCGCGCACTGCGCGCCTCGGTCCTGCGGCACCCGCCGGGGCATATCCAGCGCACCGCCGCCTATTTTTTTGTCGCTTGGCCATTACGACGCCCAGATCCGCCGCATGGGGCTGGCGCTGCACGAACGCCGCCGGGTCATGGACGCGGCGCTAGAGACCCATGGTCTGCGCGTGTCGGGCCGGGGGGCCTAT
>NZ_SZNL01000233.1:0-248 GCF_005068605.1 Sulfitobacter sp. 15WGC
TAAAACGGGCGCTCAAGACAAAGCTCGAAGATGACTTCGGCATTACCCACTCGAGCCTTGAGTTTGAAACCTCAGATAATGCCCATGATGGTGCCGCGTTGTTTGGCCATAAAGACGGTGCAAAAAACGCCGGCGAAGAACCTGGCGCATAAGCATCTTAAGATGCCGAACAGCGCGGCCACACGTTTCACTGGACCATGTTCCGATCTTCAAAGCGTTACGGAAGATGCTACGGTTGGTGTCACTTT
>NZ_SZNL01000234.1:0-248 GCF_005068605.1 Sulfitobacter sp. 15WGC
ATCCATCCCTCAGTCGAAGCGCGCATGCGAGCAAAGACCGTAGCCCAGTGCGGGGATGTCAAACCTTATCGGCCGGTTCAACTGAAAGGGCGGCGTGATTTGGAGTGCTTTTATGAGGATTAAAAAAGTTCCTGGTCAAACCGTTAGTGCCAAATAACAGGTAACGACGGCCCGAGCCATGCGGCAAAGCAATTCCCAAAACCGGACGCTGCCGATTGTCCACGAATTATGGATCTTGGCTGCGGGTC
>NZ_SZNL01000235.1:0-248 GCF_005068605.1 Sulfitobacter sp. 15WGC
TTGCCCGGAAAGGTGTGAGGTTGGCCTGAAAAGGGCCTAGCCAGCAGCTGAGGTCAGATTATGGATCTACTAGGACACTCTAAATCTTGCATGCGAACACTTGCTGTAAGTGTTTGTTTTAAAAAAAATTATTTATGGTCTGGTCACTACGGGGGTCTTTTTCGACCTCATTTTAGGGCCTAACAATCGATACAATTAAATATTTTTATATACTTTTCAGTAACTTATGGTCTAAGTGACCACAGCTA
>NZ_SZNL01000236.1:0-248 GCF_005068605.1 Sulfitobacter sp. 15WGC
CTTTGGGCTGGTCGGATGCGCATCTCAGCATCTTCTGGCGGTCGCTCAAACTGTCGATTCTGACAACGCTCGCCTGTTTGTTCTTTGGCTTCCCCACGGCCTATTTCATCGCCACGCGGCCAAAAAAGCAGCGCGAATTCTGGATGTTGCTGATCATCATCCCCTTTTGGACGAACCTGCTGATCCGCACCTTCGCCATTCTGGAGTTGATCCGAAACGAAGGCACGGTGAATTCGATCCTCATCGCG
>NZ_SZNL01000237.1:0-248 GCF_005068605.1 Sulfitobacter sp. 15WGC
GCGAAAACGCTTGGCTGATGGAGATCGAAGGCTTCCTTCGAGATGAGGCCGGAACCATCGGGGCGCGTCTGCGCGCATCTGCCCCATGACCCGCTCCATCCGCACCATGCCCGAAGCGCAGAAAAAAGCGCTGCACCGCGCGCGCTGGCTTGAGGTCATCTGGATCGCGGTCTTAGGGTCGATCGTGGCGGCAATCTATTTTGCAGTGGGCAGCAGCCAAGCGATGAAAACCGCATGGATCGAAGACC
>NZ_SZNL01000238.1:0-248 GCF_005068605.1 Sulfitobacter sp. 15WGC
GAATTTGAGCTGAACGACGATGATCGTGAGTATCTGCCGGAAGGGATGAAAGGCGCAAGCTATGTCCTTTGGCGCAACCTAGACAACTCGACTGGCCATAGGCTAACCAACGCGCCAGCCAAAAAAAACCTACAGAGATCTAGAGAAAGATTTGGCCCGACTCGCAGCACATGCGGACAAGCAATTCACCTCACCAGAAGATGGTTCTGCGAAATCTCCGACAGAGACGCTTAAGGCTGCAACAGAGG
>NZ_SZNL01000239.1:0-248 GCF_005068605.1 Sulfitobacter sp. 15WGC
TAACCAAAGAGAAGGTTTGCACGATCCGCACCCGCCGCGGGGCTGAGGTGGTCGAACTGCCGATCCCCTGCACAAACTGACCTGAAAACAACCTCTTGCTAAGTTAATGAAGGCGCCGCACCCCCCCCTGCGGCGTCTTTCATTTTTGCAGCTATGTTGCGCATAGCCCACATGCACAGCGCCCGCGAAGAGCTTGATTCTTGCAATAAATTTGGAATTGCCGCAGAGTGTTGCCAAACGAGGGCAAA
>NZ_SZNL01000023.1:0-39272 GCF_005068605.1 Sulfitobacter sp. 15WGC
CTCAAAAATCCCATGTCGATCACTCCAAATCCCCCCAACCAAAACCGTCGGGGAAGTGTGTTCACATGGGTCAATTCTCAGTGACAATTTATGGGGCTACCGGGTCAGTTCTCAGTGACAATCAACAATGAAGGGTAGGTTGCGGGTGTTCGCTGCATAATGCTCGATCGGCCGCTTTCATTCTTTGATTATTGAAAACAATCATTTTTCAATGGTCGAAACGTTCAAGTTTTGCGATCTTAGCTCATAGCTAAGGCCCTGCGCGTGAGGGTGGCCATGAAAATGGGTCGACATGACGTTCCTACCGAACTCATCAGACACTGTTCTGTTCCCAAGCCTCGCTCGCGGCATATCAGGACAAGGCCACAAGAACCGCGCCGAGCCCTATCAAACCGACGCCGCTCCATCCGGTCATTGATAACTTTTCTCCAAGAAAAACCGCGGCGATAATTGCGGCGAGCACAACGCTCAACTTGTCGATGGGTGCGACCTGCGAGACCTTGCCGAGCTGAAGCGCACGAAAATAACACAACCATGACGCGCCAGTCGCAAGACCGGACAGCACCAGAAATATCCCCGTCTTCGGGGAGATTGTGAATAGTAACTGCACCTCGCCCGTCAACCAGATCAGAAGGCCCAGTGCGAAAACAACGACGATGGTGCGCAGAAAAGTGGCAAAGTTGGAGTTGACGCCCGACACCCCGACCTTCGCAAAGATCGCGGTGAGCGCGGCAAATATGGCGGCGAGAATGGCCCAAAAGAGCCAAGATTCTGAAACGGAATGCATGAATTTTCCTCTTTTGAGTTTGAGCGTTTAGGCAAGGTGAAGGTTTGCTTCGTTTTTTTTAGTTCAGGCCCATAACGGAGACCTGCATTTTTCGCGTTAGGGCTCCAAGTGAGCACGACTGCGCTGTTCGCACACCGTGATGTAGATGACTGTTAGATCAATCGCAGTCAGAATCAGCAGAGCCACGCCGCCAACAGTGAGCCATTCAAATAGTTGATAGATTACAAACGCCCATAGCACGAAGACCGCCGCTCGATGCGCCCATGCTGCGCCGTAAAGCAGGGCAACGACGATCGCGATATGAAGCCCACCATGCGCCAGAAAGTAAGTGGTATAGAACGCCAAATCCGATGTCGGGATGACACCGGCGAGCGACATGGCTCGGGTCGCGAGGAAATCATTAGGGTTTTCCGCAAGCTCTGCCCGAAAGAGCCATTGGGTGAGAGCAGGAAGGCGATCTACGGCCCCCGCGAAGATCGCCGCAGCCGTTGCCAATTGGAGAACGCCTAAGGCTCCCTTTGCAAGAAGGGTCACTACAAACAGCCGATGGTTGAGACTGCCTGGACTGCGCCGTTCCACTGCCGTCATCCTTCTGCCTTGGGGCGAACCAACCGCCAGACATAAAGCACAAGAACGCCTCCAAGTAGGACGTTTGTCACCGGATTGATCCATATCTCAACTTTGGCAAATTGCGCTTCCAGCAGATAGCCTGAAATGGTGAGGGCGGCTGTCCAGAGCAGGCTGCCCAACCCTGTGTAGAGTAGAAATGGCAGCAGCGGCATCCCCGTCATGCCGGCTGGAACGGATATCAGCGTTCGGACACCCGGCACCATCCGGCCCAGAAACACCGCTTTGCCACCATTGCGCCGAAACCACGTAAGTGAACGGTCGAGGTCTTGCTCTGAGATGGTCAGCCACCTGCCGTGCCGCGCGATGAGCCTGCGCAACCGTGCTTCGGATGCCAAAGTGCCGATCCAATACCACAAAAAGGCGCCAGCAACTGAACCGATTGTGCCGGCGATCACTACACTGACGAAGGGGAGGTCACCGCTCGCAGCGAGATAGCCAGCGAAGGGCATGATGACTTCCGAAGGGATCGGGGGGAAAACGTTCTCAAGCAGCATCAGGGCAGCGACGCCGAGGCTGCCCATGGAAGCCAGTAGCGAGGTGATGAAGTCAAACATAGTCGAACCTTCTTAGTAGGTTTTGCAGGGTTGCAATATTCAACACTGGATCGTGCCACTGTCTGTTTCCGTCGATCCGGAACCGGTGAGGTAGGTCCAGCTGGCCGCTTTATCTTTGAAGGTCAGCTTCAACATGCCTGTTGTCCCTACAATCAACCGCTCGGAGAAGGCCGCAGGCTCAATGTTGCCCCGTGTCGACTTGCCGCCGGCCCCTACCACAAAGGCGATCGTGCCGTCTTTTGTCGGCTTGCCATCAGCATTCAGCGGCACAGTGCGTTCGTAGAAGTGGTTGTGTCCATGCAGGACAAAACGGACGCCTGCTTCAGCGACGAGCCGGAACAGCGCCCGCGCATCGTCAGTTCGGCTGCGTGCCACGCTCGAATATGCCGGTTTGTGAAAATACGCCGCAGTGCAACTGTCTGTATGCGCTGCGAGCACTTCCTTTACCCATTCTGCCTGTGCAGACCCTGGGGACGCATCAATCTCGCTGTTCAGCGACAGGATCAACCAGTTCCCGGCTTGGAGCGCGTAATAACCGCTTCGATCCGGCCCCGCACGATCCTGCCAGTAGTCATAGTAGGCATATGCAAAAGGCGAGTGGTATTCGTGGTTTCCGGGGGTCGGCCATGTGCGTGCCCATGCAGCCCCCCAATATGGGTCGTAGCAATCTTCAAAGCCCACAGCTTCGCCGTGTTTATAAACCAGATCCCCCAAGGCGAGCACCGCCGTATTGGGGTGTTGGTCTAAGATACTTTTGGTTTCCAACATGCCCTCGTTGGGCGCGGCCTTTGCCCTGGGGAGACCAACCGCATAGCGTAGGTTTCTATTTGTTCTTCCAAAGTAGCCCCCGTTTGCGCAGGAGGCGACGTCACCTGCCGCGAGAGCAGAGAACGGCAATGTCACATCCAGCTTGTGGACCCGGTTTGTGTCGAACAGTTGCGAGTGAGAGGAGCCGGTCAGTGACCGTAGGCCAGATGCCGCAATTGAGAAAACCTGCCCCTCGGTCCCAGCGATCAGAATGACGACCGCCGATGCAGCCAGTAGGGTTCGAAAGACGGTTTTTTTCATCGGGTTCTCCTCAAAAGCACCTGTAGAGTTTGCCGACTGATGAAAGGCTTACCGAAAGGTTACCAATTGGTAAGGTGTCGCTCAGACTGCTGGGGGCGCTTAGGATGAAGGGAAAGGAAAATTTCAGCGTGGCAGCAAGATGACCCCGTGCAGCGCCGGGGGTAGATTTAGCCGTTGTCGTCATCTTTCTCGTCGTCATCGTCCGTGTATGGGCCTTGTGCGATCACTGAGCCGTCATTGACATCGATCAGAATCTCGGTCATAGCCCCGTCCGTTGCGACGGCGACCGCCTCGTAGACCGCCTCGCCATCCTCGCTTCCAAATTCAATTGAGGCGATCTTTCCATCCATCGCATCCAAAGCAACGGTAAGTGCTTTCTGGATGTCGAACTGCGCTTCGGAGAACATCGCCATCTCCTTCGCATCATCGGTCTCAGCCAAAGCCATTGCGGTCGTTGCGACGGTGCCTGCGGCAATCATTGCGGTAAGGGAAATCATACGTTTCATCGTGGTTTTCCTGTCTTGCACGGCCCCCAACTGGCGCCTCGCCTTAAGAGATGACCGACCCTTGTAGCCGGGAACGTCTCCACCAGATTACTGATTGGTTAGATTGGCAGACGGTTCCACATCGACCGGCCCGCCGACTTTGTGCGGGGTGCGAAACGCCCACAATCTGCTGAGTGCAAAAGTCAAAACCGCCGCGGAACCGGTTGAGATCCACAGGCTCACTGTGTCGGATAGATCCCCTTCGGATAGCAACATGATCAGCAGCACCTCGTTACAGACAAAGCCGACCAGAGCAACGAGTGCGAATTTCCACAGCGCGCTTGATGTGCTGACTTCCTGATCGGCAAAGGAGAACCCGAGATGGCCGATGAAGCTGACCACGAAAGCGATTGTGAAGGCGAGCAGGTTCGCCAAAAGAGGATGCCAGGTCGACTGGATCAGCAGAAAGCCGATCATCATGTGAACGAAGGTCGCGAGCAGACCGACCATCCCGAACCGCAACAACTGGCGCCACATCACAGGTGCTCCGAATTTGCGGAAAAATCCTCTGCGATGATAAAGCCAGGACGGCCTTTGACCTCGGTAAAGACCCGCGAGAGGTATTCGCCCAACACACCGATGGAGATAAGCTGCACCCCGCCCAATAGCATAACGGCCACCACAAGGGTCGACCAACCCGGCACGTCGATGCCGAAGATCAGGGTGCGGACGGCAATCCAGAGGGCGTAGAGGATCGAACAGGCAGCAATGGTCATACCAATCCCTGTCCAGACCCGCAGCGGCCAGGCGGTGAAGGACGTGAGCCCGGTCAAGCCTAACTTAAACAAGCCAGTAAAGCCGAATTTAGAGGCCCCGGTCGCCCGCGGGTCCAACTCAATCGCCACAGCCTTGGTGCGAAAGCCAACCCAGCCATACAGCCCTTTCATGAAGCGGTTGCGCTCTGGCAAGGCGCAGAGCGCATCGACAACCCGTCGATCCATGAGCCTGAAATCGCGGGCATTTGCCGGGATCGCGGTGTCACTACCGATGTTTAACAGGGCGTAGAACGCGCGGGTGAACGCCCGTTTGCGCCATGTCTCGTCGCGGCGTTGGGCGCGAACGGCATAGACCATCTCATACCCCTCGGCGCGATGTTTCAACATGGTTTCGAGGTGACAAAGCGGTTCCTGAAGGTCGGCATCGAGGATGACCACCGCTGCACCCACCGTGCGCTCCAGACCGGCCATGATCGCATGTTCCTTGCCGAAATTCCGCGACAGGCGCAGCAGACGAAGCGGATATCTGGCGCATAGCTCTCGGCTTTCTTCAAATGTTCCATCAAGGCTGCCGTCATCGACAATGATGATCTCGAAGCTGGGCACCAGCCTGCGGGCATGCGCTTCTACCTGGGCCACCGTTCTGGCGATATTGCCCGCCTCATTGAAAGCGGGGATCACAAAGGAGAGATCAGGAACACGCTTTGCAGGCGGAACGATCCGGGGTTTTACAAACCCTTCGGGACGACGGATCATGATGCTTCCCCCTGATCCAGATCTTCGACAAACAAAATGCGGTGCCCGAACCGTCCGGCGGGGCCAAACCGCGGTCCCAAATAGGGAGCGATTTCCGAGGCGACAGCCCTCGGGATGGCCACCACGTCGCGCAGGCCATTGTCAGCGAAAATGTCGAATGTCGCGGTTCGTTCGGTGAATTTGACGCGACCGCGGGTATAGAACTCGGCAGAAAAGCTGCGACCGCCCCAATAGGTAATCTGCACATCAAGGTCGTAACTTTGCGCCGCAATTACCAATGCGCGCTCGGATCG
Organism: Sulfitobacter sp. 15WGC; assembly: GCF_005068605.1. NCBI lineage: Bacteria > Pseudomonadati > Pseudomonadota > Alphaproteobacteria > Rhodobacterales > Roseobacteraceae > Sulfitobacter > Sulfitobacter sp. 15WGC. The sequence goes on from NZ_SZNL01000023.1 coordinate 5,350, forward strand.
GTTGGTGACGCTTTCTGGCTGGTAGCGCGCCAGAATCGTCACCGTTAGAAATGCTGCCCCAACGAGGCCGATGGCCACGGCTGTCGCTCTTCGAGCCCACCAGCCCGGCTGCCCCCTCACTTGCGCCCAAAGCGACACCAAGAGAACCGCTGCGGCGGGAAGCCCGGGCAAAGCATAGGCTGGCAATATGTTTGCGGCGGGCGTGAAGAGGATCAGCGGCGCAACGACCCAAAGTGTGAGATAGCTGTGCCAGTCCCGGTCATTGCCCGTCACCTCGTTGACGCAAGACACTGCTCTGGGAAGTAAGGCCAAGAAAAACAAGCTCCACGGCAGAAACGTAGCCGAAGCATAGAGCCAGATCAGGCCTTTGGGCTGCTGATGGCCGGACCCGTAAAGATCCCCCTGCCAGCCCGGCACGACAAAGCGCTGGAAGTGTTCTCCGACAAGAAAGTAGCGCAGGAAACCCGGCGTCTTGATCTCGGCAAGGATATACCAAGGAAGGGTCAGCGCCGCCGCGATCAATAGCCCCGACAGCCAAGGAAATCCATGTAGTTCGCGCCAGCGCCCTGTCAGCGCGAGCCACGGCACAAGCGCGATCATCGTGATGACAAGCGCGACCGGTCCCTTTGCCAAAAGGCCGATAGCGATTCCAACAAAGAACCACCGTCCCCAGGCGCTGCGCGCGGGGCTGTCCGACAGGCAATTGTAGAAGCCGATCATGCTCAATGTAGTGCCAAGCACCATGACCATGTCCGTCATTACGAAGGCCGACGCGCCGAAAAACATTAAAGATGAGGTGAGCACCGTCGTCACGACAAGAGCCTGATCTGCGCCTCGATGCTGGCGCACCCAAGTGAAAATTAGACTTAGCACCCCCAAGGAGGCAGCAAAGATGAATACCCGCGCGCCAAAGGTTCCAACGCCAAAGAGCTTCATCCCTAAGGCAGACAGCCAAGTATGTAAGGGAGGTTTGCCCCAAAACGGGACGCCATAGTCGAACTGAGGTGTGACCCAGTCCCCGGTCTCAACCATCTTACGCGCGATCTCGGCATAACGGGCTTCTGTTGAATCTGTGAAAGGCCACCAGAACAGGGCAAGCAGACGCAAGGCGAACAAAGCACCGAGCGCAAACAGCAGGAACCGTTGGTCGCCGCGCGTTAAGCCAAAGCGCCCCGCATGCTCTTGCCGCACGGCTGTGTCGAATTTGGGATCGATTGCGACCATGTTGTCCTGTCCTTTTTCTAAGGGCATAGGACGGCGGTGATCTGCAAAAGGTGGTCGGCACTATACCGATCCGTAATATTACGAAGATGGTGCAAAGCCGCAAAGCAGGCTATTTTCTCAATACCTTATGGAGCTTGAGCGCAGATGCGGGTGCTTGTTGTAGAAGATGATGGCGAAACGGCTGAGTATATCTGCACGAGCCTGAAGGCACTTGGCCATGTGACGAAACATGCGTCGGATGGCAAACAGGGCTTCCTCGATGCGCTGGACAATGACTTTGATGTCATCGTAGTCGACCGGATGCTGCCCGGCTTGGATGGGTTGACCCTCGTGAAATCAGTGCGCGGCGCGAATGTCGACACGCCGATTTTGTTCCTGAGTGCGCTTGGCGGTTTGAACGACCGGGTGAATGGATTAGAAGCCGGGGCGGACGACTACCTTGTGAAGCCTTTTGCGTTTTCAGAGCTTTCCGCGCGCCTAACTGCACTTGCACGCCGCCCCCCGATGCAGGCCGAAGAAACGCGACTTCAGGTTGCCGATCTGGAGATTGACCTGATCCGCCATACTGTGTGCAGATCTGGTCAGGAGATCGCCGTGCAGCCGCGCGAGTTTCGCCTGCTATCCTATCTTATGAAGAACGCCGAGCGGGTGGTGACACGCACCATGTTGCTGGAAGCAGTTTGGGATTTTCACTTTGACCCGAACACCAATGTCGTTGAGACGCATATCAGCCGTCTACGCAACAAGATCGACAAACCCTTCGACCAGCCGCTGATTCATACCGTTCGGGGCGCGGGATACAGTCTTCATGGATAGCCTTAAGCGCAAAGGTCCTTCAGCCTTGCGGACATCAATACGGCTGTCCTTGCAATACTCGTTCCTCTATTCGGTGCTCTCTGCGCTCGTCTTCGCCTTGGCCTATTGGTTCACACAATACGAAGTCCAAGACTGGGTCTTCGACCAAATGCGCAGCGATGCGGCCACGCTCGTTGAAATCTTCGAGCTGGGCGGCGATGAGGTGCTGGTCGACCGCGTCGATGCCCTCGCCGAAGTCAGCTTTCAGAATGCCCGGGTTTACCAGCTTCTGAACGCCGAGGGCGCGATTGTTTCTGGCAACTTATCTTCGGTCTTCAAAAACCCATTGCCGGACTATCTTCCGGCACAGGAATTGCCGCTTGCCGGAGAAATTCACGACGAAGTCACTGGCTATTGGCTGCGCGCGGATGACGTCGGCCCCTATCTACTCATCCAAGGTGCAGGCGACCATATCGTCTTGGAAATACTGGAAGCGCTCGGAATGGCTTTGGTGGCAGGCTATCTGGCTGTTGTGATCCTCGGCCTTGTCGTCGGTGTCCGGATTGGCCGCATCACCGAGCGACGCATTGCAGCCATATCAAATACTCTGACAGAGGCCTCTTGTGGCAACCTCGCTTCTCGTATTCCGACCACCCGAAACGCCCGCGATGATCTTTCGCGGGTATCAACCGAGATCAATAGTATGCTCGACCAGATCAAACGCCTGCTTGAGAGCCAAGAGCAAATCTCGAATGACATTGCCCATGACATGCGCACACCGCTTCAACATCTTCGGCAGCGGTTGGAAAAACTACGTGATAGTCCGATGATCCGCCCGGACGATATTTCCGCCAGTCTCGATCAAACCGAAGAAATCATAGCGACCTTTAACGCCCTTTTGCGTATCGCTCAGATTGAGGGGAGTGACCGTCGCGAAAGGTTCGCGTGGAACGACCTGCGTGAGGTCATAGGCAATGTTACGGAAGTCTTCGAGCCTACTGCCGAGGATGCTGGTATTGAGTTGACCATTAAGGTGCCAGACGAACACCTCGAGGTTTTTGGAGATAAAAATCTGCTGACGCAACTGCTGTCGAACCTTGTCGAGAACGCGATCAAACATTGTCCCGTTGGTTCTAAGGTTTTGGTCTTGGCGGAAACCACACCTGTCGGTCCGACCTTGCGCATCACTGACGATGGTCCGGGTATCGAATGCGAGAATCGAGAGCGTATTTTTCGACGGTTCTTCAGGGGTGAGAAAAGTCGGAACAGTCCTGGGAATGGCCTTGGCTTGGCATTAGCAAAAGCAATTTGTGATCTGCATGGCGCCGAAATAACCGTCTCGGAGAATGATCCAGGAACAACTTTCGAGATCAATTTTCTGCGGTAAATGCGATCTGGATCTGAACATGGGCTTTCTTTGCCGTATTCAAGATGCGCATTCAGAGTCGCCTTAAAGTAGACATTGCTCAATAGAAAGAGCAACGTCACTTGCGGGTCGCTCTTGCCAGATCAGTTTATGCTGCAATTGCGAAGACCTTCATTACTTACGCGGTCAATTTGGGCTCGAAGCCGACCTTCGCCGCGCGCTGCACGAACGACCGCTGTCAGCTTAGCGTAGGATTTCACACTCTCCCGCAAACGACCCGATCAAGCCGGAGCCAGCGATCTACGCGAAGCCTATAACGTTTTCCTTGTGCGAGCCGATGGCACAACCGAGATATTCTCATCTTATCCCGCGAATTGAGGCGATCCAGAGCGCAGCGCTCTCGCGATGTAGTGCCGGACGAGCAAGGTGCGGTGTAGGTGAACCTTCAACGAGCTGAATGCGTTAGTGCCCCATCATGGAAAAATTGCAAAATGACCGAGATAATAACCTAAAGCGCGGCATCCGCGTCGAGATCGCGAGCCTTGTCTACAACCTCATCGAGGTTGTCGTTTCCGTAACGGTGGGGCTCCTGACTGGCAGCGCGGCGCTGGTGAGTTGGGGTCTTGACAGCACGGTCGAGGCAACCTCGGCCGCGACACTGATCTGGCGCTTGAAGGGCGAGAAGGACGGTGCGGACAAGCAGACGGTTCTGCACCGCAAGAAAGTCGCTCTCTACGTGGTTGCTTGTGCCTTCTGGATCGTCGTTGCAGCGATCCTTTACGAGGCGGTGTCCGCCTTCATCTCGCAGGAGGCGGCGGGCTTCAATTGGTGGGGGATCGCGATCCTGTTTGTCTCTTTGGCGGTCAATCCACTGCTGGCCTGGGGCAAGTATCGCTACGGCAAGCGGCTCGATTCACCTGCCCTGAAATACGATGCCAAGGACACCCTGATCTGCGAATACCAGACCGTCGTAGTGTTGGCCGGAATCGGTCTGACGCAATGGATGGGCTGGTGGTGGGCCGATCCGGTCGCGGCGCTTCTGATCGTACCCTACGTTGCGTGGGAGGCGTTCGAGGCCACGAAGGATGCGCGGTCGGTCGATCCGGACGAGGCCGAAGCTACTGCCGACGCCTGACGTTGCGCATGATGAACCGGTTCTCGGGCAGGGGTGGCAGCTCTCCCGTGTCCAGCTCCAAATCCTGATCCCACACATCGTATTCGATGTCGTTCACAAGATATCTGCAAAACGCCTTCATCTGGCTGATCGCGATCCATTCACCGGGACAGCGATGGTTCGTGTAGTGGTCGCCGCCGCCCTGTGGAATGAAGTTATAGGGGTTTTCGGCGCGGTCACGAAACCGGTCGGGCCGGAACTCCAGCGGCGCATCCCATGAACGCGGATCGGTGTTTGTACCATAGAGGTCGAGCAGAACCCTGCACCCTTCCGGAAAGTGATACCCGCGCCACTCGAATGCGCTTTTTACCCGTGCCGTGACCGCAGGAAAGAACGGATACAGACGGCGGACCTCTTGCACGAAAGGTTCAAGCTGTCCCTCGTCGTCCTTCAGCTTTCGCCGCCATTCGGGATGCCGATGTAAAGCATGCGCCGCCTGAACTATGAACACGGATACCGCGACGGTCGGGCGCAGGACATTCAACAGCTCTACGGCGGCCACCCTGGGGGTCAACAACTCCCCATCGAGATCGCGCCATGTCGCGATGATATGAAGGGCACTTTCCTGCGTCGGCTGAAGCTCATCATCGCGGACCTGTTGGATTAGCCGTGCTGCCCATTTTTCCAGGCGGTGGCGCGCCAGACGCGCGCGCCAGTGTTTGGGGCCAAGGGCCCCGGCGTCCTGAAAAAGCGCTGTAAGCTGCGCCGTTCGGGTCGCCACCTCAGCTTCATCAAGCGGCACCCTGGCCCAGGCGCAGACAGCTCTTGTGAGCATTTCGCGCACTTCGTCATAGAGGACGATTTCGTTCCTCGCCTCCCAGTCCGGCGCATATTTGTCCAACATGTGAAGCGACGTGTCCTGAAGCGCGGCGATCCGCTCGGTCCCCATGAGTGACATGAACATCTTCTTGCGGTGCTGATGAGCCGCGCCGTCCAATCCCTGCACCCCGCCTTCCCCCAGCAGGGACTTCTGTATGCGGCCTGGCATCGAGCCTGCGCGGATCAGCCGGTCTTCCCGATAGAAGGCTTCTGCCGCCGCCGCGCCGGTCATGCAGATCGTCTCTTGAAGGAGGATGCGGGTTTCGAACAGGTCTGTGTCGAGTGCGCGGCAGGTCTCCGAAATGAACCCATATGGGTTGCGCAGCAGGGCAAGTGTGCTGTCAAAGCCTTTCGCAGATGGTATGCTGAACATGGGTTACACCCCCGTTGTGTTTTCCTTGCGTTGCCCCTGACCAGGCTTGTCCGTCGCAGAGCGGAAGCTGTCCCAGAACAGCAGGGCTGCGCCGCAGAAAATCGTTACGTCCGCGAGATTGAAGGACGGCCAGTGGTATGATCCGTAATGGAAGTCGAGAAAGTCAGGAACGGCCTGATAGCGTACGCGGTCAAGAATATTGCCGAGTGCGCCGCCGATGATCAGACCGAGAGCGGCAGCTGTCAGCCTGTCCGGCGCGCGCCATAACCAGATCAATAGCCATGCCACGATCACGCCAGCAAGCGCGATGAGACCCCACCACGGTACGAACCCGCCAAGCATACCGAAGCTGACTCCATCGTTCAGAACCCGCACGAGGTTAAGAAAGGGTAAAACCTCGACCCCGCCCTCGAGCGTCGGTGTGGTCAGGGCGAGCGCCTTGGTGCCCTGATCGAGACCGAGCGCTGCGACTGCGCAGAGCCCACCGAGAACGCGACCGTTCATGCCGTCGCCTTCAGATCGCCCCGCGCGTCGCGGATGATGGCCCAAGCGGAGTGCAGGAACAGTCCGGCGATACCGAAGGCGACGATAAGGTCGGGCCACGCGCTGCCCAGCCACGCCACGAGACCGGCGGCGATGACGACCGCCGCATTGCCGATAGCGTCGTTGCGCGAGAACAGCCAGACAGCTCGCATGTTCGCGTCGCCCTTGCGGAATCGAAGCAGCGGCAAAACGGAGACGACGTTCACGACAAGGGCGATCATACCGAGCAGACCCATGAGACCTGCATCCGGCGTCGTCTGTTCGAAGATCCGCACGATGGTTGTGCCGAGGACGCCAAGGCCGAGCAGGCCAAGGAAGATGCCCTGGATCAGAGCCGACCGCGCCCGCCAGGCGAGGCTCCAGCCGATGGCCAGCAGGCCAAGGAAAGTGATAGCGCCGTCGCCGATGAAATCGAGCGCATCGGCTTTTACGGCCTGTGACCCGGCGATGAACCCGCCGATCATTTCAAGAATACCGTAGCCCACGTTTAGGATCACGACGATCCAGAGGGCGCGTCGGTAAGCCGGGTCCTGATGGGCCGGATTCGGCGGAATGTCTTCATCGCCCTCGATCCGGTCGAAGCCGTAGCCGGTCACCGCAACGGCCTTTTCAATATCCGGCAGGCGCGCTTCGGGGGCGTTCAGTGTCATGATGTGCGTTGCGGCCGACACCTTCACATCGTCAGGCGCGACTCCGGCCGACTGCGCCGCCCGCTCGATCTGTGCGGCATCCTTCGCGCAGTCCATACCGGAAACCCGGTAACGGACGGGCGGAGCATCTGTCGTAAATCCGGCACTGCCAGCGTTGGCCATGGCTGCAATACTCCTGCTAGAGTGAATCAAGAAACAACATATCAGCGGGGAGTGATATGGAACAGATTGTTGTCGACTGCAATACCCGGACCACCGCTATTGAGCGAAGAGCGAAACTGTTTCGCGGCTTCGCGGACCCGAGTCGCCTCGCGATTCTGGATGCCTTGTGCGAAGCGCCGTTGGCCGTTCATGAGATCGTGACGCGCACGGAGCTATCGCAGCCAAACGTTTCCAACCATCTCCGGTGTCTTCTGGATTGTGGGCTTGTTGCCAGCGACCGGGATGGACGCTTCATCCGCTACCGTATCAGCAGCCCGCGCATTACAGCCCTTTTGAATGACGCGGACGCAATTCTCGATGTTGTCACAGAGGGCGTTGAGGCGTGTGACAATTATCGCGAGACATAAAACGGTGGATTTAGCCAGTGACATAAACGTCTGAGTTCGGTCCAGATTGGCGAAAAGCAGACCTTAGTCTCCATCTGGCCATCCGGCAGCTTTGCGGACAAAGCCGCCATTCGTGCTCAGTCCTGCGGCGCGCTTACGTTCAATTTAGATCGGCGGGACAGTGGCCGCGGTAAGCGAAAAAAGCCGTCGTCAGGGCCACGGACAGAACCAGCAACGGGGCGATGGCATGGCTGAACTCGCCGTGCGACAGAACCGTGCCCGCGGCTCCGAGCATCACCAGGCTGGCGAGGCCTGCGCCCCAGAGCCGGGTCGGGCGCCAAGCGATCAGCGCCGCCGCAGTCAGTTCCAGCACGCCGGTGACGTAGTGGAACCAGCCGGGATAGCCCCACCTTGCGTAATCGGCGAGGATGGTTCCGGAGGCGAAGATATTGCTGATCCCGCCCACGACAAAGAACGCGGCCAGCAGCCAAGAGAGGAGGGATTTCCAGGGAAGATTACGCATGTTGGTTATTGTCTCCGCGCAAGGCGCCATGAAGGAAGGTCGATATCGTCTCACGCACATGATGCGCGCGTTCGTCAGGTGAAACCGGGGCAGTGTGCCCGGTCAGCGCGCGCAGTTGCGGGCCGGCCGTCAGCAGCAAGACGAACTGTTCGGCGCGCGTTTCGGGCGAAGGGCCGTGGCGTAATCCGGGCCGCCCACGAAGCCATTCAGCGAGGATTGCCGTGCCGGTCTCATGTCCCGACCGCAGGATCGACTGCGCCAGGTCAGGGAAACGCTGACCTTCGGAGATCATCAGGCGGTGCAGGGCCAGCGTGCGTGGCTGTAAGACGATCTCAAGCATCCTTTTGCCGAATATCGTCAGGGTCGGGCCGATCTCCCCTTCACCTATATCAAGATCTCGCAAGGGCTGGGTTTGGTCATCACACAGCCGAGTGACGACGTCGATGAACAGCCCCTGCTTTCCACCGAAACGACCGTAGACATTGCGCCGAGAGCCACCCACCCGGCCGATGAGTTCGTCGATTGACACGCCTTCGTAGCCGCGTTCGAGGAACAGCTCTGCGGCCGTATCGGTCAGCGCCTGAATGCGTGCCGCGCCATGTGCAGTTCGGTGAGTAACGGATTGCATGCCTTGCCTGTCTGTTGAAGAAATATGGTAACATACCATACCATATGATTTAAGCAACCTTTATCAAATCATGCCGCATATGGGCAGACCGAACGGCGGTTTTCGGGCCGCGCCTTCCGCGGCACTCGCGAGCAACTACCTTCCAGTTGCCTGCCTGAATGTCTCGGATGGGCTCGAAGCAGCCATTGGACAGAGGCTTTACCAATGTCCGCTCTGGGCCGATCGCTACAGGGCTGTCTATACGGCAACGGGGAAGCCTCCATGATCAAAGACACCGGTTTTGGTTCAAACCCAACCGTTTCATGTCAGATGCAAAGGAAGGGTGCTTAACACTTTCCAGGATCGGCCAGAGCACCGTGGCGTGAAACCGTATTAGTCATAGTGTTAACAGGCGTCCCTGTGAGATGGCCCCCATTGCCTGTCAGATCCAGGGAGAAAGCTTCGGCGAACTAACATCTAGTGTTCGGTTTGCCCCGGTATCGCACTTGGTAGGAATCTTGGAAAAGAGCTCACTTCTACCACTTAGGTAAAAGCTATCTATTCATGTACTAGAAACAACTTGAAGAATTATTGCAACTAGAGCTAGTTTGCTTAGCATTAGCTGTAAATCACACATTAGAGGTAGGTTTTCCTATGACCGAAGAACTCAAACGTTATGGCCTGACGATTACGCAAGCTGCCTTTTGGCTGGATGTCGAACCCGCTTACCTTGCTGCTGCTCTCGACGAAGAGGAATACCCACAGTGGTTGACCTATTGTTTTGATTGCATGGATGAAGAGTTTGAAGAGGACCCAGCAGTCTTCGAGTACTTTCGGCTTGGTTCGCAGCTTCATGAGGGGACATGGAGCGCGGCTACTGCGCGTGAGGCAATTCCTATACTCATTGATCGCGCTAAAAAGGGGGAGATCATCTCATATAAGGATCTGGATAGCGAGTTGCGGAGGCTGGATCCGACCCGGAAAAGCGCAGGTACTTTGCAAAAATACGGAAAGCCTCTTGGCATAGTCGGAGATGTTATCGAAGAAATTCGGAAGGAAGCTGAGGACGGGAGCTCAACTGTAAGCGGCAGGAATGCTAAATTGCCTCCTATAGAAGCGTTGGTCGTTCGCGGGCGTGAGAAACTTCCTGGTAAAGGCATTAATGGCTTTATGACCACGTACCTCACTCTCTTTGGAGAAAATCACGCAGAAGACATTATGCTTCGGGAGCATGATAGAAAGAAAGCTGTAGAAAGAATTCAGGCTGACATTTTCGCATGGGATGATTGGTCTGTTCTTGAGCGCCTTGCAAAGTGACACTTGATCTGGTCGCTTTTCGGCTCAACAGTGTGACCTGAAGTTAGCCAAACGAACGAGTATCAGGAGAGCGGTATGCGAGATGCAGTTGAGAATAACATCCCAGTTCAGGCAGCGCGGCGTTCCCTGATAACCCTTGGACCGTTGGCGGCTCTTGCATTGATTGTCACATCGTGTGCCGAGAACCGCGTTCCGCATGGATCCGGAAGAGGTACGATCGGTCGAAAAGGCAGGGGATTCACAAAAGGATCCTACAAGGGAAAGTAATTACCTGTTTGAACTGGTATAAGTTATTCGAACGGTGCGCGGCTTAGTTAAAGTGTAATTATGTTGGGTTTCTACCGCGTGCTGGGGTCGCTTTGGTGTTATTTTGTGAACTTGCTTTCAGTACTTTTCACAATCGGTATTGACTGGATGCAACATCTCAAAACGTCAGCGGCCCTATGGTGAAGCCTCCCGTATTCCGTCGTCGGTAACGATTTTCAAAAGGCTCTTTTGTTTCCGGCGCAACGCCGCGTGGCCGGACTAGACAAGGGCGGCTACGCCGCTGGCCGGTGTCTACAATCAATGCTGCCACAATGGCTGAATTTCACTCCACCGTCGACAGATACTGCATTCATAGGGAAAATTAACACCACAGTTCCTTCAACCTGGCGACCAATAAATTAGCCGATCCCTTCGACCTGCAACTTGGCCAAGTTGCGGGCCATCGCCTGCTGGGTCTCCAAGCTATCGTCCTGACGCGGACGATACCAGATTGCCATCCAGTTTACGGCCCCCAACATGCCCTTCACCGCCAGTGAGGTATCGGCATCCTGGCGCGCGCTGCCATCGGCCTTGGCAGCTTCGAAGACCTCGACGAACATCTGCTCGAAACGGTGCCGGACGTCCATCAGCTCATCCAGGATGACGCGCTGCTCGGGGGTGGTGGCGCTGAGCCGGTGCAGGTGGACCCCCTGCACGACAACGGCCTCGTAGGCGACATTCTGCATCATCGTTAGGGCATGAGCCTCGACCATGCGCTGCAGCGTTTCACGCCCGGTTCCCCCAGCGGACTTCGCTTCGATCACCGCACCCATCAGGCGCTTCATACCCTCGCGATGCACCTCAAAGAAGAGATCGGTCTTGGAGCGAAAATAGTGATAAATACGCCCCTTGGTCGCGCCAAGGCGGCGGGCGACATCGTCGATACTCGTGCCTTGGAAACCTGTCTCGGTAAAGCACAGTGCGGCGCAATCCAAGATTTCAACAACGCTTTCGGCGAGAGGCTCCGAGCCCTCCTGGCCGCGAATCCTTGATGCCCATTCACGGTGAATATCTTGGTTCGCCACTCTGGGCCCTCCAGTAAAGTCTTCAGATTCCCGACGTCCATTCCATAAGCCGGATCACGAAATCAGGCCATTATCTTTCTTTGCATTCCGCATCAGGTCTGGACAGTTGGATTGTTGCATACTACGGAGTATGTTGCAACTCAAAGAGACAGTTTCAAGGAGCCCGAAATGCAAGATGCGCCAGCCCCGTTCGTCTCAGACTGGACCCTGATCGATCAGCCGATGGTCGATCGCTTCGCCGATGCCATCGACGACCACCAGTTCATCCACGTCGACCCTGAACGGGCCCGGGCCGAAACCGCTTATGGCGGCACCATCGTGCATGGCTTCTATTTACTCTCGCTGCTGACTGCCTTTACCCGCAGCGCGTTGCCTGCGGCGGCCCCGGGCGCCGTCGAGGTGAACTACGGCTTCGACAAGGTACGCTTACTTGCGCCGGTGTCGGTCGGGGCACGCCTGCGCGGACACTTCACGCTGGCAGCCGAAACCCCGAAAGCGAGCGGGCTGCTGCGGCGCTATTCCGTCAGCGTCGAAATCGAGGGCAGCGACCGCCCGGCGCTTGCTGCGGACTGGCTTGTGCTGATCGTCGGCGGCTGAGGCGCCGCAGGCAGGGCGCGAGCCCATCTGGAAAATTTGCGAGGATCAACGGCTCGGAGGATATCAACATGCCGGTTTCATTCAAGGACCAAGTCGCGATTGTCACTGGCGCGGGCGGCGGTCTGGGCCGCTCCCACGCCCTCATGCTGGCCCGTCACGGTGCGGCGGTCGTGGTGAACGACTTTGGCGGCGGCAGAGATGGGAGCGGTGGCAACACCGAGGCCAGTGAGGCCGTCGTGCGCGAAATCACGGCCGAGGGCGGCCGGGCCATCGCTAATGCCGGAAACGTCACCTCCGAGGCCGACATGGCCGCGCTGGTGGAACAGACGCTGTCAGCTTTCGGGCGGATCGACGTTCTGATCAACAACGCTGGCATTCTGCGCGACAAGAGCTTCGCGAAGATGGAGATCGATGATTTCCGCCGAGTCGTCGACGTGCACCTCCTAGGCACTGCGGTCGCCACCAAGGCGGTATGGGCCAAGATGCGCGAGCAGGCCTATGGCCGTATCCTCGTCACCTCCTCGACCTCCGGCAGCTATGGCAACTTCGGCCAGGCGAACTACGGCGCCGCGAAGATGGGGGTGCTCGGTCTGATGAACGTGCTGCATTTCGAAGGCGCGAAATATGGGATCCACCTGAACGCCATCCTTCCCACGGCGGCGACCCGCATGACCGACGACATGATGGACCCGACGATGCTGGAGCTCCTGACGCCCGAACTGGTTTCGCCGGCGGCGGTCTGGCTGGTCAGCCGTGACGCGCCCTCGCGCACCGCATTGCTGGCCGGGGCGGGCACTGTGTCCCGGCTTGCGCTGGTCGAAAGCCAGGGCGTGTGCTTTGCAGGCACCGATTTCACGCCCGATACCGTCGGTGAGCGCTTCGAGGAGATCGCCACTCTCGACAGGCAGATCGAGGTGATGGCCGGGCTCGACCATGTCGACCGGATTATTGCCAATGCCCGCGCCGCGCTGGCGACGAAAGGCTGACGTCATGTCGGAGCGTCTCGAACCGCTATCGCATGATGCCTATGGTTGGCATCACGCAACTGCTCCGCAATGGGCTGATTCCGATGTCTATGGTCACGTCAATAACGTCGTCTACCTCGGGTATTTCGACACGGCGATGAATGTAGCCTTGCTGGAGCACGGTGCCCTCGAGCTTTCAGCGACTGCCGAGGGGCCGATCGGGCTCGTGGTGCGAAACGGGGCTCAGTTCTTCCGCGAGATCACCTTTCCCGCGGAACTTAGTGTCGGGGTACGGATTGAAGCCATCGGAAGGACCAGCCTGACCTGGGGCTTCGGTCTCTTCGACCTGGCCGACGGTGCCTGTGCCGCGCGGGGGCAATTCGTGCACGTCTATGTCGACCGAGACTCCCGCCGACCGGCGCCCCTGACCCCCGCGCTGCGGGCCTGTGCCGACGCGCTGTTCTGCAATCCCGCCACCGACAAAGAGGAGACCCCAAAATGAGGGAAGCCGTTATCGTCTCGACCGCCCGCACGCCGATCGGAAAGGCCTATCGCGGAGCGTTCAACGCCACCACAGCGCCCCGTCTCATTGGTCATGCCATCGCGCACGCCGTGGCCCGCGCGGGAGTCGAGTCGGGCGAAGTCGAGGATGTCATCGTAGGGGCCGCCCTGCAGCAGGGCACCACGCATATGAACATCGCGCGCACCGGCCTGCTGCGCGCAGGCCTCCCCGTTTCGGTCCCCGGACAAAGCGTCGACCGTCAATGCGCCTCGGGGCTGATGGCGGTCGCCATCGCCGCGAAGCAGATCATTTCTGATGGCATGACGGTGACCATCGGCGGCGGCGTCGAACAGATCTCGCTTGTGCAAACCCCCGAGATGAACACGCGCCACTGGCACGACCCGTGGCTGTCCGAGAACCTGCCCGCGACCTACATGTCGATGGTCGAGACGGCCGAGATCGTCGCGTATCGCAATGGCATCAGCCGCGCGGATCAGGATGCCTACGCCCTGCAGTCGCAGCAGCGCACCGCCGACGCACAGGCCGCGGGCAAGTTCGACGACGAGATCGTGTCGATCACTACGGTGATGCAGGTCACGGACCGGGCCACGGGCGAGACTTCAATGCAGGAGGTGACGCTGGCCAAGGATGAGGGCAACCGTCCCGGTACCACGCTAGAAGGTCTCTCAGGCCTTTCGCCGGTGTTCAGGGACGGTCAGCAGATTGCTTCGGGAGCACATGTTACTGCAGGCAATGCCTCGCAGCTTTCAGACGGAGCCTCCGCGGCGGTCCTGATGGAGCGTGTCGAAGCCGAGCGTCGCGGGCTGGCGCCGCTGGGGCTCTATCGGGGGATGGCCGTCGCGGGCGTCTCGCCGGACGAGATGGGCATGGGCCCGGTGCCTGCGGTCCGTAAACTGCTGGCCACCCATGGCCTGAGCGTCGAGGATATCGGCCTGTGGGAACTGAACGAGGCCTTTGCCGCGCAGATCATACCCTCGCGTGATCAGCTGGGCATTCCCAACGAGTTGCTCAACGTCAATGGCGGGGCGATCTCCATCGGACATCCCTACGGCATGTCGGGCGCGCGGATGGTCGGCCATGCACTGATCGAGGGTAAGCGGCGTGGCGCGCGCTTTGTTGTTGTCACCATGTGCGTCGGCGGTGGCATGGGGGCGGCGGGGCTTTTCGAGGTGCTCTGAAACGGCATCCGCCGAAGTAACTAGACGGCCGCGGGTTCCCCCGGCGGCCGTTTGCCTTGCGGTCTCTGACAAAATGAGATCCGCCCGTGTCTCCATGGGCGGGTCCTGATGGGCAGGAAAGGACCGCCTGCTTCAGCCGAGGCCAGTGCGCCGCTCCAGCCAGGCCGGCCGACCGGCAGCGTGGTGCTGGGCTTCCAGCGCAGCCAACCGGTCCACGGTGGCGGACGGGAAGGGGGCCGCGCGGGGCGTGCCGCTGTCGCGCGCCACATGCAGCAGAACCTGTTCGCACCAGGCCAGCAGGGGGCCGTCCTCAGCCTGCATCTCCTGGTAGAGGTGCATCCGCTTGGCATCGACGGCCTGCACCCGGGTCTGGACGACAAGCGAATCGCCCTCGTGGCACTCGCGCTGGTAGCCGATCCGCATTTCCAAGGTGTAGAGCGTCGCCTGGGCCGCGGCGCGGTAGGTCTCATCCAGTCCGATGTCCTCCATCAGCGCTGTCACGCTGCGCGAGAAGGCGATGCCATAAGCGAAGTCGCCCATGTGGCCATTGTAGTCGACCCAGTCCGAGGGCACGCGGAACCGGCTGGCGGGCAGTTCGGGCCCGCTCATTTGTGCTTCCAGGCGGGCAGCCGGTGGAGCAGCTCCCCCACGATGCCGCGGCGGAACAGCAGCACGCAGACGATGAAGGTCGCGCCCAGAACCGTGGTCACCGGGACACCGGTGGTGGCCAGGTAGTTCTGTAGCGTCACGACGAGACCCGCACCGACGATCGGCCCGGCAATGCTGCCGATGCCGCCCAGCAGGGTCATCAGGATGACCTCTCCGGACATGTGCCAGTTGACGTCGGTTAGGGTAGCGAACTGGAACAGCAGCGCCTTGAGGCTGCCGGCCAGGCCGGCAAAGCCTGCCGACATGACGAAGGCCCCCAGCTTGTAGCGCTGCACCGAGTAGCCGAGGGAGATCGCGCGCGGCTCGTTCTCACGGATCGCCTGCAGGATCATCCCATAGGGCGAATGCACGATGCGCCAGATCGCGAAAAGACTGGCCACGAAGACCACCGCGACGAAGTAGTAGAGCGGCGTACTGTCGGCGAGGTCGATGACCCCGAACAGTTTGCCGCGGGAGAAGCCTTGGATGCCGTCCTCGCCATGAGTGAAGGGGGCCTGGAGGCAAAAGAAATAGAACATCTGCGACAGGGCCAGCGTGACCATGGCGAAGTAGATGCCCTGACGGCGCACGGCAAGCAGCCCGATCACCAGCCCCAGCAACAGCGCGCCGCCGACACCGGCGAGGATGGCGAACTCGGGGTTGACCTGCCAGACCTTCAGGGCATGGGCCGTGATATAGGCCGCACCGCCGAAGAAGGCGGCGTGGCCGAAGGACAGCAGCCCTCCGTAGCCAAGCAGCAGGTTGAAGGCCGACGCGAAAAGGGCGAAACACATCAGCTTCATGAGAAGCACCGGATAGAACCAGAGCGGAAGCAGCATGAGCACGCCGATCAGCGCCAGCACGAGGATCCGCTGGGCAGGGTGTGCTCGATGGGTTTCGGCGACCGACTCGTATTCTTTGGCTACGGTCATGTCAGTTTTCCTTTCCGAAGAGACCCGCAGGACGCAGCATCAGAACCACGGCCATGATGATGAAGATCGCGATATTCGCGGCCTCGGGGTAAAAAACCTTGGTCATTCCCTCGACAATGCCGAGGAGGTAGCCGGTGGCAATCGCGCCAAGGATCGACCCCATGCCGCCGACCACGACCACCGCGAAGATGATGATGATGAGGTTGGAGCCCATCGTCGGGCTGACCTGGAAGACCGGCGCGGCCAGCACCCCGGCGATGCCCGCCAGGGCGCAACCGAAGGCGTAAGTCAGCGTCAGCAGAAGCGGTACGTTCACACCGAAGGCCTGGACAAGCGTTGCATCCTCGGTCGCCGCGCGGAGGTACGAGCCGATCTTGGTTTTCTCGATCAGTACCCAGGTACCCAGGCACAGCAGAAGCGACGCGATGACGACCCAGCCGCGATAGATGGGGATGGTCACGAAATCGGTCCGCACCACGCCCTTCATCTCGGCCGGAGCGGAGAAGGGTTTGCCCGAAGCGCCGAAGAAGTGCTGGAGCAGCCCTTCCAGGAGCAGGGCAAGCCCGAAGGTGAACAGCAGCCCATAGAGATGGTCGAGCTCGTAGAGGCGCCGCAGCATTGTCCGTTCGACCACCGCGCCGACAATGCCGACGATGAGCGGGGCCAGCAGCAGTGCGCCCCAGAAACCAATGCCCAGGTACTGCCCCAGCATCCAGGCCGTGAAAGCGCCCAACATGTAGAAGGCCCCATGGGCGAAGTTCACCACGCGCAACAGCCCGAAGATCACCGCCAGGCCGAGCGACAGCAGAGCGTAGAACGAACCGTTGATCAGGCCGATCAGCAGCTGCCCGGTGAGCACCGGCAGTGGCATCCCAAGAATCATTGTCATATCAAACTCCTAGCGCCACGTTCAGCGCCTCTCGTTTTGCGGGCAGCTCGGCCACTGCGAAGCTGTCGATCATCACGCCATGATCCATGACGTAGAAGTGGTCGGCGATCTTGGCCGCGAAACGGAAATTCTGTTCGACCAGCAGGACGCTCAGCCCATGGCTCTTCAGCGCTTTCAGCATTTCGCCGATCCGGTTCACGATCACCGGGGCCAGCCCTTCGGTCGGCTCATCGAGAAGGATCGTGCTGACCCCGGTGCGCAAGATGCGGGCGATGGCCAGCATCTGCTGCTCGCCGCCGGAAAGCTTGGTGCCCGGGCTGTGCCGTCGCTCCAGCAGGTTGGGGAACAGCGTGTAGATTTCGTCCAGCGACATTTCCTTGCCGCTGCTGGCCACCTTCGGCGGCAGCAGCAGGTTTTCTTCGACGGTGAGCGAGGCGAAGATACCACGTTCCTCGGGGACGAACCCCATGCCGACGTGGGCGACCCGATGCAGCGGCAACCGCAGGATCGACCGCTGGTCGAATTCGATCTCTCCGGTGCGTTTGCGTAAGATGCCCATCAAGCTGCGTAGGGTCGTGGTCTTGCCGACGCCGTTGCGGCCCAGAAGCGTGACGGTCTCCCCCGGGTAAACGTCGAGATGGACGCCGTAGAGCGCCTGGCTCTCGCCGTACCAGGCTTCGAGATCGCGCACCCTCAGTTGCGCGGGGCCGCGGGCTTCGCGGATCGTCGCGGCTGCGTCAGTCATCGTCCTCAGCTCCCATGTAGGCTTCGCGCACTTGGGGATCAGCGCTGACCTCGGCATAGCTGCCCTGGGTCAGGATCTCGCCGCGCTGAAGCACGGTGATGTCGTGACCGATATCGGCGACGACCTTGATGTTGTGTTCCACCATCAGCAGCGCGCAGTCGCGGGCGACATCGGCGATCAGGCCAGCCATGGTTTCAACGTCTTCCTGGCCCATGCCCGCCAGCGGCTCGTCCAGGAGCAGCACCTTGGGATCCAGGGCCAGCGTCGTGGCGATCTCAAGCGCGCGCTTGCGCCCGTAGGACAGGTCCGCGGCACGCCGATCGGCCATGTCGGCAAGCCCGACACGCCCTAGCAGATCCATCGCCCGGGGACGCAGCCGTGACAGGCTGCCAAGCGGTCGCCAGAATTGCACGGCAAGCTGGTTGGGCCGTTGCAGCGCCACGCAGACGTTGTCGACCAGCGACATGTCCCCGAAGGTCGCGGAAATCTGGAACGATCGCACGACCCCGAGCCGTGCCACATGGGCAGGATCCATGCCGGAGATGTCGGTCTCGCCGAACATGATCTTGCCCTTGGTCGGCTGCAGGAACTTGGTCAACAAGTTGAAGACCGTGCTCTTGCCCGCACCATTCGGACCGATCAGCGCGTGAATCCGGCCATGGTGAATGTCGATGTCGACGTTGTTCACCGCCTGGAAATTTCCGAAGGTCTTGCTGAGACCCCGTGCCGACAATGCGGCACGAGGCCCGGCCGGCGCTGGTCGCGCCGGAACGTTAGCCATCGTCATGGGGTCACCTTCAGTCGCCGAGGAGCGGGCAGGCGCTCTGCTCAATCGGCCGGAAGGCCTCGTCACCCGGGATGGTGCGCAGCACCTTGTAGTAGTCCCAGGGGCCCTTCGATTCCTCGGGGGTCTTGACCTGCACGAGGTACATGTCGTGCACCACGCGGCCGTCCTTGCGCAGGTAGGCGTTCTGGTTGAAGAAATCGTCGATATCCATGCCGCGCATAGTCTCCATGACCTGCGACCCGCTGGTTGCCTGGCCGGAGGCCTCGGCCGCCTTGAGGTAGTTCATGACCGCCGAATAGACGCCGGCGTGCACCATGGTCGGCATCTTGCCGTCCATGCGGTCGGCAAAGCGTTGCGACCAGGCGCGGGTGTCATCGTTCATGTCCCAGTAGAAAGCGGTGGTCAGCTTCAGGTTCTGCGCGATTTCAAGGCCGACGCCGTGCACGTCGGTCAGGAACAGCAGCATGCCTGCGATATCCTGACCGGCGGCGGTGATGCCGAACTCTTCGGCCTGCTTCAGGGCCGTCATCGTGTCGCCCGACGAATTCGCAAGTGCGATTACATCCGCCCCCGAGGCCTGGGCTTGCAGCAGGTAGGAGGAGAAGTCCGAGGTCTCGCGCGGGTGCATGATCTTGCCGGCGACCGTGCCGCCCGCGGATTCCACCGCTGCCGAAGTATCCGCCTCGAGCGCATGACCAAAGGTGTAATCGACCGTCAGGAAGAACCAGTTCTTGTCCCCTTCCAGCGTCATCGCACGGCCGGTGCCGTTCGCCAGCGCATAGGTGTCCCAGGTCCACTGGGCGGTCGAGGGCGAGCAGGACGCGCCTGTCAGCTCGGAGGAGCCGCCGGTCGATATCAGCAGCGCGGTATCGCTCTGGCGGGTGATTTCCTGCACGGCAAGGGCAACTGAAGAGGTCGGCAGGTCAACTATAGCGACGACGTTCTGTTCGTCGATCCAGCGACGGGCGAGTGTCGAGCCGACGTCCGGCTTGTTCTGGTGGTCGCCAACGATCACCTCCAAGTCCTCGCCAAGCAGCTTGCCACCGAAATCTTCGACTGCCATCCGCGCGGCAACTTCCGAGCCCTTGCCTGAAAGGTCAAAATTCATCCCGGACATATCGGTGAGAACGCCGAGCCGGTAGGGTTCGGCATGCGCCCCCGCGACAAGCGCAATCGAGAATAGCGAAGCCAGAGCGGCCCTGTTCAGTTTTGTCATTGGATTACTCCTCCCGTTTCGCACCGATACCGGTGCATGATTGGCCGGTCACCCCTTTGCGCCGGCCCTTGCATCAAGCCGTGCTGCCACCTTCGGCAAGCAGTTTGGCCAGAAGAAACTGATCCCCTTCGGCGCCCTCCGCCCAATTTCTCCGGGCGCGGGCATCAATGGCGGATTTGGTCATGCGCAGGGACATCGCCGGACTTTCGGAGATCGTGGCCGCCCAGGCCCGCGCAGCGTCCAATGCGGTGCCGGCCGGGACCTTGCGGTCAGCGAGCCCCAGCTCCAGCGCCTCATCGGCGCCGATCGTCTCGTCACAGCATAGGATCCGCTTGGCGCGTCCGGCGCCAACCCGCTCAGTCAGCAGCGGCAGCCCGCCCCAGCCAAGCGTCATGCCGAGACGGACCTCGGGAAAGCGCAGGTAGGCCTCTTCTGACATGACGCGGAAATCGGCACAGAGCGCGAGGATCGCACCGCCGCCAATCGCGGGCCCCTCCAGCGCAGCAATGACGATCTGGGGCAGTCGCCGCCAAGCATTGCTCATCCGCACACCCGCATTCATCGACAGGTGGCGGGCGACATCCTTGCCTTCGGGGTTCCACAGGCGGGCGTCCTTCAGGTCGACACCGGCCGCGAAGATGCTTGATGTTCCGGCGAGCGCGATAACAGAGACGTCGGGGTTGCGCGAAAGCTCAATCGCAGCGGCCTCAAGCTCGTCGATCATCGTGTAGTCCAGCGCATTCGCCTTGCCACCCCGGTCGAATCGCACTGACGCGACCGCGTCTTGAATATCGACTTCAACACCTGTCATCTTGGTTATTTTCCCTTGTCGTCGTTCTGCCGTCGTGCGACATACTACCAAGTATGTTGCACGCCGAGTCGCAGCAATGCAATATGAAAATTGAGAGCGCAGTCACCGGCGCGCCCACATATTGACCTTTTCTTGAGGAGGAAGAGATGGCCCAGAGTTCCACGGATATGGCTCCGAACAGCACTATAAGCGCCGATCCCGCGCTTGATCGGAAAAGATCTGTCCTGCGCTATGTCCTCGATGGATATGCCGAGACACAGCCCGACGCGCCCTTCGTCCAGTTCTGGCCCGGGCCGCTGTGGAGCTATGGCGAATTGCATCGCCGTGTGCGGCTGCGGGCCAGCGCGCTGGCCCAGGCCGGTGTCAGGCGTGGCGACAATGTACTTTGCCTGATGGGCAACAGCCCCGACCTTCTGTGCACTTGGTTTGCGATCAACTACCTCGGCGCGGTCTATGTCCCGATCAACACCGGTGCACGCGGGCAGATGCTGGAATACATCCTGACCGACGCCGACGCGCCCGTCCTCATTGTCCAGGCGCCGCTGGTCGAGAGGTTGGCCGAGGTGAACCGCGGAAAGGTAACGACCGTTCTGGTGGTTGAGGGCGAGGGCGGCGCCATCGACGGCTACGACATCGCGCCGCTGGTCGATCCGCACGCAGAGGATCCCGAGGCGCTGAAGCTGACGCAGCCGATCGAGCCCTGGGATCTTCATGCGATCATGTACACCTCCGGCACGACGGGGAACCCCAAGGGGGTGATGAGTACCTATGCCCAGCACTATACCATGGGCCCGGATGCCTTCGAGGTTGCGGCAGACGACCGCTGCCTGATCTGCGGCCCGATCTTCCACTGTGGCTCGACGCTCTACGTGAATGCCATGCTGGCGCGGGGTCTTTCGATCGGGATGATGCGCGAGTTCAAAACCGATACCTTCTGGCAAGCGGTGCGTGAAACCTGCTCGACCTATTGCCTCCTCCTCGGGGTCATGGCCGCCTTCCTCCTGAAGGCCCCTGTCAGCACGAATGATAGCGACCACCCGCTGCGCCGCGCCTTCATCACGCCCTTCGGCGAGGATGGCCCGCTCTTTGCAGAGCGCTTCGGCGTCGAGGCCTGGACGATCTACAACATGACCGAGATTGCCAGTCCGATGAGCGCGGGCCCCGGTATCACCACCAAGGGGATAGCCGGCAAGCCGCGCCCCTGGTGCGAGCTGCGGATCGTTGATGAGAACGATATGCCCCTCGGGGATGGCGAAACCGGCGAGCTGATCATCCGGTCGCATCGGCCTTGGGCCCTGATGTCGGGTTACTACAATAATCCCGGCGCCACAGTAGACGCGATGCGGAACGGCTGGTTCCACACGGGCGACAGCTTCCGCCGCGACGCGGACGGCACCTATTACTTCGTCGACCGGCTGAAGGACGTGATCCGGCGGCGCGGAGAGAACATCTCGTCCTTCGCGCTGGAAGGCGAGGTGCTGAACCTTCCCGAAATTCGCGAATGCGCCGCCGTGGCCGTGCCGTCGGAGTTCACCGAAGACGATGTTCTGATCGTCGTTGCCCCCGCCGAAGGGCAGAGGATCGACCCGGTTTCGGTCAGCGAACGCCTTTCTGTCGCGCTGCCGCACTTCATGGTGCCGCGCTACCTCAGGGTGCTGGATGACCTGCCTAAGACCGCCTCGGGCAAGGTGCAGAAACACCTGCTTCGCAAGGCGGGTGTGACACCCGACACCTGGGACCGCGAGGCGGAGAAACCCGCCCGTGAGCGGGCCTAAGAGCCAATCCCTTTCCCGTCGCTTGACGCCGCGACAGCAGATCTTATCAGGAAGTCACATGTCCACACATACCCGCCTGAATGCCCCAACGCTTCTGCGAGAAGCCTGCCTGATCGACGGCGCTTGGTGCCAGGCCGCTTCGGGCGAAACCATTGCCGTCCTCAACCCCTCGGATGGCACGACCGTCGGTCGGGTGCCGCGGATGTCTCCGGAGGAAATCCCCGCTGTCATCGAGGCCTCACAACGAGCCCAGGCGGATTGGGCGCACTGGGCGGCGCGCGAGCGCGCGGCCGTGCTGCGTCGCTGGTTCGAGCTGATCCTTTCCCATAGCGACGACCTGGCCCTGATCATGACGCTGGAACAGGGCAAGCCCCTAGACGAAGCGCGCGGCGAGATCTCCTATGCCGCCTCTTTCGTCGAATGGTTCGCCGAGGAGGCGAAGCGGGTCTATGGTGAGACGATTCCCGCCCCCCACCGCGACCAGCGCTTGACGGTGATGCGCCAGCCCATCGGGGTTACTGCGGCGATCACGCCCTGGAACTTCCCGGCGGCGATGATCACCCGCAAGGCAGCCCCGGCATTGGCAGCGGGATGTTCGATGATTCTGCGACCGGCCGACCTGACCCCACTGACCGCCACGGCCCTGGCCGAACTGGCGCAGCATGCAGGCCTTCCCGGGGGCGTGCTGCAGGTGGTGACAGGCCCGGCCTCCAGGCTTGGCAAGGTGTTGACCGACAGCCCCGTGGTCCGCAAGCTATCGTTCACCGGCTCGACCGAGGTGGGGCGGCTGCTGATGGCGCAATGCGCGGATACCATCAAGAAGCTCTCGCTCGAACTGGGCGGCAATGCGCCCTTCATCGTCTTCGACGACGCCGACCTCGACAAGGCGGTCGAGGGGGCCATGGCCTCCAAGTACCGCAATGCCGGGCAAACCTGCGTCTGCGCCAACCGCATCCTCGTGCAGTCGGGCATCCACGACGCCTTCGTCGAGAAACTGAGCGCGCGCGTAGCCGCACTGAAGGTGGGCGACGGCACGGCAGAGGGCACCGAGATCGGCCCGATGATCGAGGCCAAAGCCCTCGACAAGGTCGAGGCACATATCTCTGATGCGGTGGCCCTGGGCGCTACGCTTCATCAGGGCGGAAAACGCCTTGGCGGCCTCTTCCTGGAGCCCGCCGTGCTGTCGGGTGTCACCACGCGCATGAAAGTGGCGACTGAAGAGACCTTCGGGCCGCTTGCGCCAGTCTTCCGCTTCGAAACCGAGGAAGAGGCCATCGCCATGGCCAATGACACGATCTTCGGCCTTGCGGCCTATTTCTTCACCCGGGACCACGCGCGTGTCGTACGCGTGTCCGAGGCGCTGGAATACGGCATGGTGGGACACAACACGGGGCTGATCTCGAACGAAGTGGCCCCTTTCGGCGGGGTCAAGCAATCGGGCCTCGGCCGCGAAGGCTCGCGTCATGGTCTCGATGAATACCTCGAACTGAAATATCTCTGCAGTGCGGTCTGATCGCCCTGCCCAATTTCAAGCCAAGGACAGACACATGACAGATGGTATTGCAACTTTCTCCTTCGACAGCCCTGGTTCGATCTACGTGGATTGGGGCGGCGCGCGGCGGGTCGGCGAAACCCTCTCGGGCTGGTTCAGCCAACGCAACCTGCTGATCGTGACGGACCGCTTCCTGCACGAGAGCGGCGCGTTGGATCCCGCTCTAGCCTCGCTCGCGGCCAGTGGCTTCTCGGTCACAGTCTTCGATCAAGTCGTCGCGGATCCACCGGAAGCCGTCCTGATGGCCTGCGTAGAACAGGGCAAAGCCGCCGGCGCCGACCTAGTGATGGGCCTTGGCGGTGGGTCGTCCATGGACATTGCCAAGCTGGCGGCGGTGCTGCTGGTCACTGCGCAGGAGCTCTCCGATCTGTACGGGATCGGCAAGATCCGGGGCGCACGCACGCCGTTAGTACAGGTCCCTACCACAGCGGGCACGGGATCGGAGATGACCAACATCACCATCCTGACCACCGGCGAGACGACCAAGATGGGCATCATCGGGCACCAGCTTTATGCGGACCGCGTGCTGCTGGATGCCGAGCTGACCCTAGGCCTGCCAGCCGTGCAGACTGCCGCGACCGGGATTGATGCCATGGTCCATGCCATCGAGGCCTTCACCAGCAAGCACCTCAAGAACCCGCTCTCGGATGTCTTCGCGCGGGAGGCGATGCGGCTCATGGCACCGAACCTCGTCACTGCCTGCACCCAGCCCGACAACCGGGCGGCGCGCGAAGCGATGCTTCTGGGCTCCGCATTGGCCGGTCAGGCCTTTGCCAACAGCCCTGTGGCGGCGGTGCATGCGCTGGCCTATCCGTTGGGCGGTCACTACCACCTGCCGCACGGGCTAACCAATGCGTTGATGCTGGGGCCGGTCCTGCGCTACAACATACGCGTCGCCGCGCCGCTCTATGCGGAACTGGCGGATGTTGTGCTCGGCCCTTCCGACGAGGGCGTGCAAGCCCGCGCGGCGGCCTTCGTTGCCTACATGGCGGACCTGATGGACCGCTCCGGCGCGCCGCGTCGCCTGCGCGATTGCCAGGTCACCGAGGAGAGCCTGCCAATGTTGGCCCGCGACGCAATGCTGCAGTCTAGGCTGCTGGTCAACAACCCGGTAGAGGTGACCGAAGCGGATGCTCTGGCGCTCTACCGCGAGGCCTTCTAGGTGTTCAGTCACAGAATGTAATGGGTTGGATCGACAGTTAATCTTTCTGGCTCTTTTGTCCAAATTTTGCAGATGTATTCGAATGTTGTCATGCCCGGCAGCGTCTTGAGGCGACGCGCATAATTGTATCACCGACATCTGCGCGACGGAGTTAGGCGCCCTGCCCTCCCCATTTGCCGACGCCCGTCTCTACATGAGGATCCCAGGAAGGTTGCCGCACCCCATCGATTAAGACTCTTTCAGTACGGTTCTCCAAGCTGGTAGCCGCCCGAACACTGTACGGTCGACGCGAGGCGCGGACAACGCGACACCGGCCTCTGAGATTGGCGTCACGCTTCTGATCATCAAGCTGCTGATCATCACAGGGCTGCGGATCAGTGGACTCACCAACCTGAAGATTCGCGATGCCTCGCCCGACAGGGACCAGATCCTCGTGAATGGCATAATAGCAGCGCCTAAAGTTGAACCAACGTGATCCTACTAAACACAAGTGCGCTTAACACTCATGTTCAGCCTTCTATGCGTTCCCCCTACCCCGCTAAGACTGAGCCGAATTTGGCCCCAAAACCGAGGCTGCGCTTTTGGCCCTCTCCAAGGGAAAGGGATCGGGTGAGGAGTGCAAAGACTGACTCGATGTCCTCACCGCACGGAAATCAGCATCATCAGTGGTCAAGGCGGCCACTGATATCAGCAGCCCTGATGACCCCGCAATGCAGCTCGAGGACACCGACATGGATTATAGGTGACTGACAATCTCCACTTAGGGTAGAGATGAGGAATGACACTTCGCGATTTCGGATCATGGGTAGGACGAATGTGGGATCGGATCGTATCCGATCTCGAGATCGTTGTTACCTCCAGCCCTTTGGATTGGCCAATCTGGGTCTTCTTCGCTGGGTTCGTCCTAGTCTTTGTCATTGCTCCATTGGTTGCCAGAAAAGTTCTTTACGAATTCCGTCTCTACATCAAGGATGAGCCCTCGATGGGGCTTGGGTGGTGCATAGGTTTCACTCTTTTGGCGGCATTCTTCGCTCTGGGGGTGATGGACCTATATGTCTTCCAAAGCATGCACGAAGATCCAGAAAATGAAACGATATTGTTCTATATTGGTTCTCCAATACTGACGATATTCTTCGGCTTCTTTGCCATTGTGGAATGGCGAAAGAAAATACAGGTGTGGCGAGATAGCAGGAGTCGTTGACCTATTCTCAGCACACCTGGGTCCACAACCTAGGCGGCATCAGCGCATCCGGAAAATCGCTTAACATAAAACCCGTTCCGCGTCTTTGAACCCCTCAGGGTTGACCTGGCAGAGGCTCAGGGGTCTCGGTGAGGCCGTGTAAAAGGTGCAGGGGCGCGGTCTCCACAAAACGTTTTACGAGCACCTCATCTGGACCCGTTGGCTTGAAGGCATTCTTGTGAGCGCGCCAGGCAACGTAAAGCGCGCCAACGCTACCTGCGATAACAAAGATAACGATCAGCGTTTCCAGTGTCATCATGTGGCTCCTTCTGCTGGTCGTTGGCGTCTAACGGTGAGGTTATCCACATAGCTGCGGAATGGCACCTTGGTATTCGTTATTCCGACAAGGTAACGTAACCTATAATGATATTACGAAACCATACTACGTTACAGAAACTCAATGAGGTTACTAATGACACGGCTGAGAGTAGCAACAGATGCGGAACCCGCGCAGTCCGTTGCCTTGTCGCTCAGTGTATTTTTGGGGTCGGTATTCCTGTTGCACAGTGATCCCTTCAGGCGCGCGTCGCAGATCGTCCACTGTTAGACCCGAGGGTGAAAGCTGCGCGTCCCGTGCGCGGTCCAAATTGCCATTAAAGAAAAGATCGGACAGACCTATGTGCGGCGCGAGACGAAAGACTATTTGCGCATCCGATAGGCTTTGCCCCGCAGATGGCAGGGCGGGCTGACGCAACTGCACGAGGCTTTCGGCGTTCTGCGAAATTTCGAAACCAATACGCAAACCCTCGCGCTCCCATGGCGTATTGGCAGGAAGCAAGTAATCAGGAAAACGAGCGGTGGGAGTTTCCACGCTGTCGATATGGACATGAAATTCAAGACGCTCTAAAGCGCGGCGGGCCAGATTCCCCCCCCGCTTATGATACCGCAGGATTGGCCCCAAAAGACATCAGGCCGCGCACTTTGTAGGGCTTCTCGTCAAGGACCGCGCGCCAGACATCAACGCCGCGTACCCATCCAGTAGAGGGCGGGCCAAGTGGGCGCTCTACGCGCCCAAGTGCGGGAGCAAGCATTTCCGGCGTAAGAAGATCTAATCCATTCATGGATAGGCTCGGAACTTTGGTATAGGCGACATTGCCGCCTGGCGCATCGTGGCGTCCCTTGAGCACAGTGAGTAGAGCAATCGCCCCATCAATCTGCGTAGCATCGCGATGCTGACCGACCCCGGACCAGCAATAGTAGGCCACAGATCCGCTGTCCGAGAGCATATGCGCTGCCTCCCGATCTTATCGGCTTCAATGCCAGTGACAGCCCCAACTCGCTCGGGTGTCCAAGGTGCAAACGATGCACGCAGATGGGCGAGGGCCGGACGGCAAGGGATCGGTCCGTCGGAGCCTGGCACCATGACACTTCGCTCTAGTTCCAGCGCCGCTACATCTGCTGCAAATCGGCGAGTCGCGGGATCATAGGGCACAGCGCCCCGGGCGGAATGCCAAGCAAGATAACATTCTTTCTCAGGTAGTCCTAAATCGGCACCGCGCAAAAAGTCCCTGGTGTCGTCACGAACAAGTAATGCCGCATTGGTCCATCGTCGCAGAAATTCCCGATCAACTCCGCCGTATTCAAACATCAGCCGTAGCAAGCCAAGCGCAAGTGGTCCGTCTGTGCCGGGTCGCACGCGCAGCCAGCTATCAGCGCTCACGGCAAACCCTGCACGGCGCGGATCGACCGAGACCACCCTGGCTCCTTGTGCCTTGGCTGCCGCGACCTGGGTCGCTTGATCCAACCAAACCGCGCTAGGGTTAAACACTTCTACAAGGAGAGCGTCCATGAACGAGGTTAGCATCATCGGCCTGGATTTGGCCAAGAACGTATTTCAGGCACATGGCGCTAGGGCGGACGGCTCCGTTGTATTCCGGCGCAAGCTATCGCGTGCGCAGCTGTTGACATTCCTGAGTCATCACCAGCCTTGCGTGGTGGCCATGGAAGCTTGCGCAAGCGCCCATCACTGGGGCCGGGCAATAGGCGATCTTGGCCACGAAATCCGGCTGATCTCGCCTGCTTACGTAAAGCCTTTCGTCAAGCGTCAGAAAAACGACATGGCCGATGCGGAGGCGATCGCCTAGGCAGCGTCCCGTCCGACGATGCGGTTTGTTGCAGTGAAGAGCGAGGCCCAGCAAGCGGCGGCAATGGCGTATCGCACCCGCGATCTCTTGGTCCGGCAGCGCACTCAGACGATCAATGCGCTTCGGGCTCATCTGGCCGAGCGGTATCGTCGCGCCCGTCGGTCCTGTCCATGTTGGCCGCCTTGCCGCAGTTGTCGATGGCAACGACGGCGCCCTGCCTGCGGCGGTGCGGGAACTGGCACGCTTGCTTCTGAACCAGATCGAATCTCTAAGCGAGAAAATCGCCGGCTTGGATGCCGAGCTGCGCAGACGTGCGGTCACCGACGATAACAAGGACATATCGTTCATGCGCTAGATGTGAACATAAACCTAGATAGCAACATCATTAGTCACAAATGCGGTGTCACTGACTTCGAACTTTTGGCCGAAATCGCTGAGGTTGCGGCGCAGACACGCGTCTAAATGTCGAAGCGGTGGCCCTGGATAGGGGCCACCGCTTTTGCGTTCAACCTTCGGTGCGATACCAATCGGCAACGTTCCACAGGTCACTGTCCCAAGCGTTCAGCTTTACGCCACCAAGGGTGTTGCCCTGTGCCGCCACTGCTGCGCGGTTGATCAGCGGCAACATGGATTTGCTTTCGGTCGTGATGATGTCGTTCAGACGTTTGACCAGACGCGCCCGCTCCTCGATCTTGCTGGTACGAGAGAGCTCATCAAGCAGAGTGTCGTATTCCTCATCGCAAAAACGGTTGATGTTCTCGCCCTGCCACTGGGTCGAAGGCTTCGGCTCATTCCCGCAACGGCGCTGCGCAAGATAGGCTTGCGGGTCGGTGCCGTCATAGAGGTTCGCATACATCTCAACATCGGCATAGAACTTCGGGAATGTGTCGGGGCTGCCGGGATCGCCGCCGAAAAAGACCGAGGCATCGATGTTCCGCAGTTCGACCTCGATACCGATCTGGTTCCACCAATCCTTGATCAGCGCCTGAAAGTCCTGACGCACGGCATTGGTAGAGGTCTGGAACAGGATCGACAGACGCATACCGTCTTTCTCGCGCACGCCGTCTCCGTCTTGGTCCTGCCAGCCTGCTTCATCCAAAAGCTCTTTCGCAGCTTCCAAATCCTGCGTCATACATTCGGTATTGTCAGAGCTATAGATTGGCGGCGCGGGGACCAGATTACAGGTTGGCCGGCCCGCCTGCCCGTAACCGATTTCGTTCAGTAGTTCGCGGTCAATCGCCATGCTCATGGCTTGCCGCACACGGCGATCGGTCAGGAAAGGATGCGGCTCTTCAACCGTCGCGCGGGTTTCGGGCGGCAGGTCCGGAGAGGGGTTCGTCATATTGATCTCGATCCGCTCCACCAAGGGGCCGAACTCGAAGATAGGCTTACCGGTGCCACCTTCGGCGATTTTCTCCAGCACGTCGGGCGCCATCAACAGATCCCAAGCGTAGTCAAATTCGCCCGTCTCCATCACCGCCCGCGCGGCCGAGACGGAATCCCCGCCGCCTTTGAAGTTGAGCTTAGCAAAGGCCGGCTTGCTCGGATCGCGGTAGTTCTCATTCGCCACAAGCTGGATCGAGTCGTTGGGGCGGAAGTCTGTCACCACAAAGGGGCCGCTGCCAATCGGGTTGAAGTTCTCCTCCGTGCAGCCGGGGGCCCGTGCGCCGGTGCAGTCCGCGAACTGGGCCGCCTGAAGGATGGGCGAGGCCGCGCCCACGAAAGGCAGATAGGGGTATGGTTTCGGCTCGTCGAAATGGATCGTCACGGTGCGATCATCAATGACTTCGACTTCTTTCACGTCATTGAACTTTGACAGTTGTGCGCAACCGCCTTCGGGGTTCATGCAATAATCTGCCGTAAACTTCACATCCTCGGCGGTAAGCGGCGTGCCGTCGGACCAAGTCACCCCTTCCTTCAGTTTCCAAGTGATGGTCTTGAGGTCTTCGGTCATGCCACCGTTTTCGACCGTCGGAATTTCGACCGCCAGTTTCGGGACCAGCTCGCCTTTCTCATCGGCGTTGGCCAAAGGCTCCAACACCATGCTGGAGGCATCACGCTCTTTCACGCCACCCGAAAGATAGGGGTTAAGGATCGAGGGGGCCTGCCAGTAGATGATATTAAGTTGCTCATCACGGCCGCGCTCGCCCTCCTGCGCGATGGCCATCGTTGACAGTAAGGTCAGGGAGGTGGCCCCGAGTAAATGGGCTGATAATCGCATAGTCTATCCTCTCTCTAATCCGCGCCTAACAAAATCACTTGTTAACTAATCAAACATATTTGCGCTAAATTGCAAGTTGCGGGAGGGGGGTGCGGATTGATGCGGAAGAACATCTTCGCCCGACGTGTTTAAGCGATGTCATACCTGTTGACGGCACCGCGGGGCGATCAAACCTTCATCTGACCTTCGCGGTATACGATAAATGCTCCGCTAAATACGATGACCGCAGCCCCGACAAATGTTGCGAGGTCAGGTACCTCACGCCAGATAAGCCACCCCAACAGGGTAGCCCATATTAGACCAGTATACTCGAAGTTCGCCACGGTAGAGGCTTCAGAGAAACGAAAAGCCTGAGTGATTAGGGTCATGCCAGCTGTGCCAAACACCGCAATCGCCCCGAACCGCCAGAGATCTTCATATTGGACTGGCGTCCAATAAAACGGCGCAAACAGAGTGCTTATCAGCGCGCCTGCGCCGACGAGCCAAAGCATGACGGTCCAAACACTTTCACGTGGGTCCACCCAGCGTGATCCGATCATTAGTAAAGCATAAAATAGCGCCGTTCCGACCGGGAAAAGCGCCGCCGGCTGAAAAGCAGCACTTCCTGGCCGTACGACAATCAGCACACCAACAAAGCCGATGATGACCGCCGTCCCGCGTCGCCAGCCGACGTGCTCTCCGAGAAACAGGCTTGAAAGCGAGATTATGAAGATGGGGGCAGAAAATGTCAGGGCGGTCGCTTCGGCGAGATTCAGATATTTCAGACCCGTAAAATAGAACGTCGCTGCACAAGTCCAGAATGCACCCCGCAGCAAATGCGCCAATGGCCGACGCGAACTAACCGCTGTTTTACCTCGCAGGAGAAGAACCACGACCAATGCGAACGGAAGGGCAAGGATGTTACGCAGGAACAAGATTTGAACGGGTGCATATCCCTCGGTCAGCACTTTCGCGAACGCATCGTTAATTGCGATGCATGCAATGCCCGCGCACATGAGAAAGATTCCAGATCCGGAGTGAGAAAACGTTCGGGTTGCCTGCATAATACGCCCCTCCGACAGGTGCCCTGAACGGGCTCGTCCCCTCTACGAGCCCAAAGTTCTCGTCAATTTTTAATGCGCATCGTCTCGGGATCCGTGCCGGTAGCAACCTGTTCACGATACCAGTTCGGTTGCCGCCCCTTCCCAGTCCAAGTCTGTGTCGCGTCTTCCGGATTTGCGAAAACCGGCTTTGATGGCTTCTTGGCCGCCTTTGTTTTGGTTTTCTTCTTCTTGGGAAGCGGCGCTGTGGTTTCGGCAATATCGTTTAGCGAAAAACCGAACTCCGCAGCCGCCTTCGCCGCGGCTTTTTTTGGCCTCTCGCTGATCCCGAGCCTTTGCAGACGCCAGTGCTTTTTTTGACGTCCGCCAGCAGCTTTTCAAGCTCTTTGCGCGGCATCGCTTTCAACTCACTCTTATCGAACATGAAATTCTTCCGTTTGTTTGCTGGGCTAAGTATTTAAGAAGCCTCATATGCTTGATCATCTTACTATTCAATGTATCGATGCCGACGCACTGCTCTAAACAGGAAAGTTAGATTACATTTTGTTTAACCAACGCGACATTATTCAGATGTTTCGTGGCGGAGATATTGCTTAATCTGAAAGCGTAATCTGTGACCGATTGCGTGGACTACCTTTGGGGCGCGTCGAACGTTGGCCGTAGGGATCGAAATATCCGTAAGCGGCGGCTACGCAGCACTTAGGATCAGCTTGACGGCTGGAAATTCCACGGAAGAAGATCATCGATGCGATTGGCAGGATAACCTGATGCAATCGCTTCAAGCGTCGCTTTGAGATATGCGAACGGTTCGACATCATTGACCTTCGCCGTGGCAATGAGAGATGCGGTGCGACCCCAGGCGTGGCCACCTTCGTCGTGACCGGCAAAAAGCGCATTCTTTCGCGTCAATGCAATTGGGCGGATCAGGTTCTCGACTGCATTGGAGTCGATCTCGACCCGGCCGTCGTGCAGGAAGGTCTGCAGCCCGCTCCATTGCCGTTGGATATAGGTCAACTTCTCGCCGAGGCGGGACTTCGAGGAAATCCGGCGCCGTTGGCTCTGAAGCCACTCGCCGAACTCTGCAACCAATGGCGCCGTGCGGGTCTGACGTGCCGAGAGGCGCTGACCGGGACCCATCCCACGGATCTCGCCTTCAATGCGGTAGAACTCTGCGATCCGGCGCAGCCCTTCTGCGGCGATCTCTGAGCCGTCTCGATCAAAGACCTCTTTCAACTTGCGCCGCGCGTGTGCCCAACAATACGCGATGGTGATCGGCGCGCCGCCTTTGCGCGACGGGCGCGTCAGTCGGTTGTAGCCAGCATAGCCGTCCAGTTGCAGAGTGCCGTCAAAGCCCTGCAATATCTGCTCTGCATTCTGCCCTGCACGACCCGGGGCATAGGTGAAGACAACGCCTGGCGGATCATCTCCACCCCATCCTCGGTCATCGCGCGCCAGTGCCCAAAGGTATCCTGTCTTCGTGCGGCCTCGACCCGGGTCCAGAACGGGGACCGTTGTCTCATCCATAAATAGCTTGCCGGACTTCTTTAGATGCTCAGCCAAGCGGTCCACGACAGGGCTCAGATGGAAAGCCGCTGTGCCCACCCAATCGGCCAAAGTGCTGCGGTGGATATCGATGCCGGAGCGGGCAAGGATTTGGCTTTGACGATACAACGGCAAGTGGTCTGAGAATTTGCTGACAAGCACATGTGCGATGGCGCCCTCAGTCGGCAACCCGCCTTCGATCAGATGCGCAGGCGCCGGGGCCTGCGTGATACCTTCAGCGCAGGAACGGCAAGCATATTTGGGGCGAACGGTGACGATGACACGCAGCTGCGCTGGAATGATATCCAGCCGCTCGGTGCGGTCTTCGCCTATACGGTGCATCTCGCCACACCCGCAGGGGCAGTTCAAACTCCGAGGCTCGACCACCCGCTCAACCCGTGGAAGGTCTGCGGGAAGATTGCCACGGTTGCGTCGGGCAGCTTTGCGAGGCCGCGCCTCTGAGGGCGCCTGCTCAGCTTGCTGAGTCTCAACTTCAG
The DNA here is from genome assembly GCF_005068605.1 of Sulfitobacter sp. 15WGC. NCBI lineage: Bacteria > Pseudomonadati > Pseudomonadota > Alphaproteobacteria > Rhodobacterales > Roseobacteraceae > Sulfitobacter > Sulfitobacter sp. 15WGC. Next base: position 39,024 of record NZ_SZNL01000023.1, read on the forward strand.
CGACGGCCACCTCGAGGTCTTCAAAAGCCAGCTGCCGCTCATCTTCGCTTAACTTCTCCGAGCGCTTGCCATGTGTGGCGTTCTTGAGCTCGGCAATAAGGTGCTCCAGACGCTTAACCAAAACTTCCAGCTCAGATGTTTTGGTTTGTAGCCCGGTCGTCTCTTGCTTCAGCGATTTGTTCTCGCGCAGCACCGCCAAGACAGCTTCACGCTGGCTCTCGGGGATGGCAGATATATCGATGGGCGGCA
>NZ_SZNL01000240.1:0-248 GCF_005068605.1 Sulfitobacter sp. 15WGC
TTCGGCTGAGCACCGCCCGCATGGGTGATTTTATCTTTACACCCTTGAAACCTGCGTCTGCGCGGGCTATTGCGCAGACCTGACCTGAAAAGGGCGTGCGGCGATTCGAGTTGCGCGCCGATTTTTTGTTCAGATGTTGCGGGGCTTAGCCCCCGTGTTGATTGACGAATTTCATGCCGGGGCAGCCCGCATGGCAAGACAGGGACCAGAGTTCAGATGGCAAAACGGTGGTATTCGGTCAGTGTCCT
>NZ_SZNL01000241.1:0-248 GCF_005068605.1 Sulfitobacter sp. 15WGC
CGCAGGAGCTGAGGGTTGCGTTTCAGAAATTTCCCCCAGGGAGAATCCAAACTCTGCGGCCGCCTTTTTAGCAGCCTTTCTTGCCTCTCTCTGATCTCGGGCTCGAGCAGCCTCCAATGCTTTTTTTTACATCAGACAAAAGCCTTTCGAGCTCTTTTCGCGACATTGCTTTCAGATCATTTTTCGTATGCATATCAACCTCTATTTCAGATATGCGTCCATATATGTATTACTACACACTAACGTCG
>NZ_SZNL01000242.1:0-248 GCF_005068605.1 Sulfitobacter sp. 15WGC
TATCCGTTTGTTCCTTAAGTAATTTGTAGCCATACTAGAAACGTCTCAATGCATGGGATCGGATAGCAGGATTTGCACCATTTCCCACACAGCGAATGAGCGGCCGCCTCTTTCCCGACCGTTTTTTGTTGTGAAAAAATTCGAGAACTCAGATGTCTCTATCACCGGTGAAGTCTATTATTCGCGTCCTCGTGCTGTCATATTTTTTCTCCATGAATTCATTAATTTTATGACGTTTGATCCCGCTT
>NZ_SZNL01000243.1:0-248 GCF_005068605.1 Sulfitobacter sp. 15WGC
CGGCAAAGGGCGTGAGCCCCGCCAGAATGATCGCACCGACGACGGGGATAACCTCCCCCATTTGGCCCGCGAAAATTGCGGATGTTGCGGTGTACCAGCTGCCGGAAATGGCAGTGCCCAGAAAAAATGTGGCGGCGGTACGCTTGGTAAATGGCTTTGACGACACTTGGAATTCCTCGCCCCGAAGCGGACATGCTTAAAACTATAGCATGACTTGTGCATTGTAATTTAATCAAAATGCCAGAGCA
>NZ_SZNL01000244.1:0-248 GCF_005068605.1 Sulfitobacter sp. 15WGC
TTGAGGTATTTCATGCTTCACCTTTTGTTGTCGTGGTGAAGCAAACTTGCGCTTTAGCTAGAGATGCTTGTAGTCAGTTCAGTCATCCGCGCTCAAGGGATGCCCCAGCATGGAAAAAGCATTTTTTATTGGTTCATCAAATTTTGAACTGTCTGCGTCAGCGGTCCAACCCAATAATGCATTCACCACCGGACTGGACGACGTGGGCACCCCCAGAACGTCGGAATGAGCTTCGGAATGAATCCTTA
>NZ_SZNL01000245.1:0-248 GCF_005068605.1 Sulfitobacter sp. 15WGC
TCATTCAAAGCGCCGTCACCCTGTCCACTCTGCTAAACCGCTTGAATGGAGGAGATACGACCCTGCGTGCTGCTTGACTCACAGCCCAATGCCTAGCAACTGCACCCCCTTTTGGGGGTGTTTTTTTTGTCTGCGCGACCCCATTTAATAACCCTTGGGGCGGGGGACATATCCCGGGTGAAGCCGTGACAAGCCGCCGCTGCGCCCCATATCTATGAAGTGAACCGCATGAGGAGGGCGCAACATGG
>NZ_SZNL01000246.1:0-248 GCF_005068605.1 Sulfitobacter sp. 15WGC
GCCGTGTTGTGCGTCGCAAAGGCCGCGTTTACGTCATCAACAAGACGCAGCGCCGGTTCAAAGCCCGTCAGGGCTGAGCTTCGCAGCTATTCGATTTAAAGGCCGCTCCTTCGGGGGCGGCTTTTTTCGTTGCGCCTATCTGCTTGCAACCCCGGCGCAAAACCCCACTTTCAAGGCAGGCTTGAATAACAAGGAAGACCATCATGTCGGACACGCCCGAATATACGCCCCCCAAAGTTTGGAAATGG
>NZ_SZNL01000247.1:0-248 GCF_005068605.1 Sulfitobacter sp. 15WGC
GGCCTTGATTTTCCCACTTTGAAAATAATGCTTCCTCAGTGTGGGTACGCTGATGCCCAGTTCCCGCGCGATCTGTGAGTTGTTCAAACCCGCGACCAGCAAAGCTCTGATCTTGCTCGCATTTTTTGAAGTGGCGATATGACCGGTTCGACCCGGACCACCGCGCCCCTCAGGGATAGGGTCACCCAGTAAGTCAAATCTCTGATCCACCAGAAAAAAATCTCCGAATGATGGGGCTGCCGGTTTCC
>NZ_SZNL01000248.1:0-248 GCF_005068605.1 Sulfitobacter sp. 15WGC
CCTGGAGCGAAGCCGGTTTCAACATCAAGCGTCGAGTGAAGAAGCCGTTTGCTTGGATCGAGTACAGCAACGGTCGCAGGTTCGTCCGATACGATCTCTATGCATCGAGCCAGGTGACACCAAAAAAGCGGCCCTCAGATCGCCAGCTAGCCAAGAAGCTGATCAACGATGAGGTGATGTAATGCGCGCACGCGCTGATCCCTGATGATTACATCGCTCGCAAGGGACTGCCTGCACTGAGGTCATCA
>NZ_SZNL01000249.1:0-248 GCF_005068605.1 Sulfitobacter sp. 15WGC
AATTCGGGGCGAGAATAAGGCTTAACCCACGGTTGCGAGGATCGGGAAGGTTTCGAGCAGCCAGAAGGAGAAAGCCGTGAAAGCACCGGTCAGCAAGGCCAACCCGACGAGCACGAGAAGCCCCCCCCATGATCCGCTCAATCAGCTTCATATGCGGTTTGATCCGGTTCATCAGCGTCATGGCGCGGGTGATGAACATCGCGGCCAGCAGGAACGGGATCCCCAGCCCCGCCGCATAGACGCCTAGC
>NZ_SZNL01000024.1:0-35255 GCF_005068605.1 Sulfitobacter sp. 15WGC
AATACAGGCTGTCAGAGATACCCTCGCGGCGACATAACGCCGAGATGCTTTCCTCCCCGCGCAATCCGGCCAAAACAATGCGGATCTTCTCCTCCGCCGAGTAGGTCTGGCGGGTCTTGCGGCGGATGTTTTTGACCAGCTTGTCAGCTGCGTCTTTCGATGTTCCGGGCTTCTTGTTCATCTTCGCTCCTTAAAGGCTACGATGAACCAGAAACCCTCCGTTGTTCAGATCCTCAAATCTGTCCCAAAGGTGCTGACGTCAGACAGAGAAAGGTGCTGACCTATTAGCTCGGGACAGAGCGGTCCGTTTGAAGGCGATTCAGAGTTTCGATGCGCTGCGCCAGTATCAATGTCCGGTTCAGTGAAGCAGCGTTGTAGGTGGATGACACGACGAACGGCAGGAATGGGCCGGCCTAGGCGATCGCACCCCCAGTTGCGAAATTGGCTTCGGGCGGTTGGCATGTCGCTAGCTATGCGCCTCCGCCAGATGCCATGCCTCTCGATAAGGATTGAGCCAACCAAGGGGGCGGCCAATCTCTAGTCCCATCTTGCTGTAGTCAGGCAAAAAGCGTCTCATATTGCTATCGTTGCGCTGTTGCCCGCGCTTTCCAGGTGTCGCGAGCCAAAGAGCGTGAGACTCCTTCACGGCGGCGGCGACCTCCGCACTCGGCACGATGAAACAATTTGGTGGGTCGACCAGCGAGCTCCCGAAGTCGAGGAAGGCATAAAGCAGGTTTTCAGACACAATGTCTTCATGCTTCTTGCCCATGTGCCAGCCGCCATCGCTGCCTTTGTCAACGCGCGTCTTGACCTGAATTGCACATAGCTTCTCTCCAATGTCATCGGTGACAATGAGGTCCGCGTTTGGGACCCCGACTGGAGCCAGTGCGGCAATCAAGCCGCGCCGCAGAAACTGACACATGACGTAGTGCTCACCGGCTGCGCCCAGAAGCATAGTTGCGGAAGGCATAAGAAAACTCCCCCGGGTGTTCTACTCGGCACATTCCTTCAGCCCACGGCCAACCGCAAGACATGGGCATGGCTTACGGAAAGGTGGCAGGCTTTGAATGACCGCTTTGGCTGGCCGCGTTGCAGCACCCAGACCTTGTCTGAAGGTCGGCTTCGGGCCGTTCGCGTCGGCGATGCGACTCCCAAAACCTAGGCAGATTCTTTAGCCCCAAACAGCATATTGGGAACAAGTTGGCAAAACGAGACTTAAAAAATCTTAGCGCTTATATGACATCTGTTTTCGCCCCTACACCAGTCGGCCAATGGCTTGGCATAGGTCATCACTGAATTTTAGCGCCTAAGAACCTGACCAATCGCAGAATGCGACCCGCTAGATATCGACGCCGCCAGACGCCGCCATACCATATGTGGAGCACGGGAAAAACTTAGCCTCCCATGGGAAAATCTTAGGTATGTCTTCACACCCTCAGTGCGTCCACGCCCCACGGCGACCGGTCGCGAAATTCTCGCCATAGCCGCCGGGGCGGACGTTGGGCTTGCGCTTGTTGGGCAGTTGCACCTGCGCGTCGATGCCATGATCGCGGGCGTATTCTTCGGCGGCTTCGCGGGTGTCGAACTGCAAGCGCACTTGGCTTTGCGTATCATCTGACGACGTCCAACCCATCAGCGGATCGACCCTGCGCGCTTCCGCGGGCGAAAACTCAAGCAGCCAGACACGGGTCTTGGCCGTGCCGGAGGACATCGCTGTACGGGCGGGTTGGTAGATACGTGCGCGCATTTCGGGACTCTCGCTTCAATAACCTCGGGCTTTATCTAATATTCCGTGCCAAGGGGCAAGGGAATGCAGGCCCGCGCAAATAAACCCTACCATGCTGCGCTGCAGAGACTACATCAAGATCACCCCATTGGAGTGTTCCATATGACCCCCTTCGCCCTCTTCGCCCTACAAAGCCAGATCGCCGCCCTTGCGGTGGAAACCCAGATCGTGATGTCGCTGCGCCTCTTGGGCATGGCAGGCGCGCTGCCCGCCCGCCCCGGTGAGAACAACCGCATGGTGGCCGAGAAAGGCCCGGCCATGGTCAAAGTCTTCACCGCCGGGACGCAGGCCATGATGCTGGGCAAACGCCCCGATCAGATTATCGACGCCTCGCTCGCCCCTCTGGCCCGCAAGGTGCGACAGAATCGCAAACGGTTAATGAAGTAGCGGCAAAAGCGCCCTTCGCGGCCCCCTGCCCCTTGAACCCCGCGTGAAAGAGGGCACCTATGGGAAGCTTGACGAAGGATACCCGCGATGCCCTATGCCCATTCCGACAAGACCGAGGGGATGCCGATGCTGGCAAACCCCGCCCCAGACGTGCGCAACCGCCCCAAGCTGGAGGGCGGCCATAAGTTCAAACTGGTCACCGAATTCGACCCGGCGGGCGACCAGCCCACGGCGATCAAGGAACTGACCGAAGGGGTGAACTCGGGCGAACGCGATCAGGTGCTTCTGGGCGCCACCGGGACAGGCAAGACCTTCACCATGGCCAAGGTCATCGAAGAGACGCAGCGCCCCGCCATCATCCTCGCCCCCAACAAGACGCTGGCGGCGCAGCTTTACGGCGAGTTCAAGGGCTTCTTCCCCGACAACGCGGTGGAATATTTCGTCTCCTACTACGACTATTACCAGCCCGAGGCCTATGTCGCGCGCTCCGACACCTTCATCGAGAAGGAAAGCCAGATCAACGAGCAGATCGACCGGATGCGCCACTCCGCCACCCGCGCGCTTTTGGAGCGTGACGACGTGATCATCGTGGCCTCGGTCTCCTGCATCTACGGCATCGGCAGCGTCGAGACCTATGGCGCGATGACCCAAGACCTGAAAGCGGGCAGCATGTACGACCAGCGCAAGGTCATCGCCGATCTGGTCGCCCAGCAGTACAAGCGCAACGACGCGGCTTTCCAGCGCGGCTCTTTCCGGGTGCGCGGCGACAGTCTGGAAATCTTCCCCGCCCACCTCGACGACCGCGCATGGCGGCTGTCCTTCTTCGGCGAGGAGTTGGAAAGCATCACCGAGTTCGACCCGCTCACAGGTGAGAAGACCGACACCTTCGAGCAAATCCGCGTCTACGCCAACAGCCACTACGTGACCCCGAAACCGACGATGCAGCAGGCCATTCAGGGCATCAAGAAAGAGCTGCGCACCCGGCTTGACCAGCTCGTCGCCGACGGCAAGCTGCTGGAGGCGCAGCGGCTGGAGCAGCGCACCAATTTCGATATCGAGATGCTGGAGGCCACCGGCGTCTGCAACGGGATCGAGAACTACTCGCGCTATCTGACGGGGCGCGCCCCGGGCGAGCCGCCCCCCACCCTCTTCGAGTTCATCCCCGACAACGCCATCGTCTTCGCCGACGAAAGCCACGTCTCGGTGCCGCAGATCGGCGGCATGTACAAGGGCGACTACCGCCGCAAGTTCACGCTGGCCGAACACGGCTTCCGCCTGCCGTCCTGCATGGACAACCGACCCCTCAAGTTCGAGGAGTGGGACGCCATGCGCCCGCAGTCGGTCTTCGTCTCCGCCACCCCGGCGGCATGGGAAATCGAGCAATCGGGCGGCGTCTTCACCGAACAGGTCATCCGCCCCACCGGCCTTTTGGACCCCAAGGTCGAGATCCGTCCCGTGGAGATGCAGGTCGACGACCTGCTTGATGAGGTGCGCAAAGTGGCCGCCGACGGTTACCGCACACTCTGCACCGTGCTGACCAAGCGCATGGCCGAGGACCTTACCGAATACATGCACGAACAGGGCATCCGCGTGCGCTACATGCACTCGGACATCGACACGATCGAGCGGATCGAGATCCTGCGCGACCTGCGCCTCGGCGCCTTCGACGTGCTGATCGGGATCAACCTGCTGCGTGAGGGGCTCGACATTCCCGAATGTGGGTTGGTCGCCATCCTCGACGCCGACAAGGAGGGTTTCCTGCGTTCGGAAACCTCGCTGATCCAGACCATCGGCCGTGCCGCGCGGAACGCCGAAGGCCGCGTCATCATGTACGCCGACCGCATCACCGGCTCGATGGAGCGCGCCATGGGCGAGACCGAGCGCCGCCGCGCCAAGCAGATCGCCTATAACGAGGAACACGGCATCACCCCCGCCACGGTGAAAAAGAACGTCGAAGACATCCTCGCCGGACTCTACAAGGGCGACGTAGACATGAACCGCGTCACCGCCAAGGTCGACAAGCCGATGGCGGGCGGCAACCTGCAAGCCGTGCTCGACGGGCTGCGCGCCGATATGCGCAAGGCCGCCGAAAACCTCGAGTTCGAAGAGGCCGCGCGCCTGCGTGACGAGGTCAAGCGGTTGGAGGCCGTGGACCTTGCCGTCGCTGACGACCCGATGGCGCGCCAGCAGGCAGTCGACCGCGCCGTCGATGCCGCGCAGCAAGCCTCGGGCCGCAGCACCTCAGGCCGCGGCGGAATGCGCGGCGGCAATGTAAAACGCCGGAAACGCTAAAGAAAAAGGGCCGCCCTACTCGGGGCGGCCCTTACACAATCCTGCACCAAAACGCCGCAGCTACCGTCGCAGTGCCGCCACCAAGGCCAACACCAGCGCAGCACCGATCGCAGCGATGACCAGCAGCAACAGCAAGCCTCCCGCGGCCACCACCGTCACGCCCAGCGCGGCAAGGATGAAGGGCAGCGCCACGGCGCCGACGACCCCTAGAACAAGGTAAAGAATACGGTTCCGCCCCGCCACGGCCCCGGCAATGGCCCCGGCGGCAAGCCCGACCACCACGAGCGCGATCAGCGCCACCGCGCCAAGCGTATCAAGAAAGGCTTCCATCGAAGGGTTCTCCTAAATCAAATGAAGGGTACAAATGGCACGCCGCATGCCCCAAGGGTCAGCAGCAGGCCGAGAGCGATCATTCGGCGCATCGGGGATTCCTTTCCAATCACGGCCAAACCAGCCGCACTTTCATCAGACCCGATCCGCTGCGCAAAAACAATGGGCTGCGCAGACTATCGCCGCAGCGAAAGGGAGGCGTCATCGCCTCCCTTAACCATTTGGAGCGCCTATCAAATCCAGTAATAAGGCACGCCGTAGTGATCGAACGTCCGCTCTTGCCACGCGCGGTCGCTGTGCCACTGCTCGGTCCGTTCCGGCGCGCCTTTGACCGTTGCCTCGTCGATGTTGGTCATGAAACCATCGCGGGACGGGTCGTAGTTCAACGCGTTCCACGGCACCGGATAATGCTCTTCCCCGAGCCCCAGAAAGCCGCCGAAGCCCATCACGGCATAGGCGACCTTGCCGGATTTCTTGTCGATCATCAGGTGGTCGATATGGCCGATTTCGGTCCCATCCGCGCCGAAAACGGCGGTGCCGTTCACGTTGTCCGAAGAAACCAGCGATGCGGGTGCTGTCGTGTCAGTCATGGCTTGTTCCTCTCATGATTTCTGTACCAACAAAACCCAAGGCAGGCGGCGCCGGTTCCCGCAATACGGGCAGACTGGCGGGGATCGGCTCAGCGCCCGCGCGGCGCGGTCCGGGAACAATTGGGCGCGCCCTTGGGTTGATCACTCAATAGAAACGCACGCATTCGAGAGGGATCAAACAATGGAATATGGACTTTTAGGGCTCATCATCCTCATCGCCGACATCTACGCCATCTATCAGGTCGTTACCTCCAGCGCCTCGGGCGCGGCCAAGATCGCATGGGTCTTAGGCATCATCATCCTGCCGGTGCTGGGCTTCATCGTCTGGCTCATTGCAGGCCCCCGCGGCAACAAGGCCCACGTCTAAGCCCACGTCGGGCGACCCTGACATTGCAACTGCGAAACCCGGTGCCCTCGGCGCCGGGTTTTCACGTTCCTCCCGGCAAGCAACGATTTGTTAACCGCTATTAACCAAGATCGCAGCAGGAGCCTGCCATGCGATCTGCCCTTTGCCTTACCCTGCTGGCCTGCCAGTTCAGCCCCACCACCGCCCACGCCGGGCCGTGGCTGCGCGAGGAAGGCACGACCTTCATCTCAAGCTCCTTCTCGGCGACTTACTTCTACGACCTCTCCCAAAGCACCTATATCGAATACGGGCTGCGCGAGCGGCTCACCCTCGGCTTCGACCTCAACACCGCGCAAAGCCGTTTTGGCTTGCAAAGCGGCCATGCCACCGTCTTCCTGCGCTTCCCCTTGGGAGAGCCGAGCGAGACGGGCCGCTGGGCTTACGACATCGGCGCCGGGGCAAGCTGGTCGGGGGACTTCATATCCCCCCACCTCAGGGCCGGGCTGTCTTGGGGCCGCGGCTTCACCTTGGGCGAACGGAACGGCTGGATGACCGTCGATACCTCCGCAAGATGGGAGTTCGGCTTTTCCCAAGAGGTCATTAAGATCGACAGCACCGCCGGGCTCGACTTCACCCCCGTGACCACCGGAATGGCGCAGGTCTTTCTCACCTACACCGGGGGGGAGACCTATGCCAAATTCGCCCCCTCCATCGTCCTGTCGCCCAGCTTCACCAAATACCGCCTGCAATTGGGCAGCGAAATCCCCTTCGACGCGCCTGAGAATTCGGCCCTTACCCTCAGCCTCTGGCGGGAGTTCTAAAGCAATTGGCCCCGCCGATCTCCGGCAGGGCCACTTCACAGCTCAGCGCAGCGCCACGGTTAGCGGTTGTCCATCCGCACCATGACAGAGACCTTGCCCTTCACCGGCGTTGGCCAAACCACATGCAACTGATCCCGGTCCGGCCCTTCGGCGTGTTTCACATAAGGCATGTCGAACTGCGCCACGTTGTTGCCGTTGCGGATCGCCCCATGGGCCACCACCGCATCGCTGTTGAGCGCTTGCCCCTCGAACGGCAGGTGACCAGCGGTATCGATCACCCAAGTCTCTGACGGGGTCGATTGCGTGAACTCGATCTCGGCCATATTCTCAACCTGCGTGGTCACCGCATGGAAGGAATTGCCTTTCATCACCACGTTCTTGCACCGCGACAGGTCAAGATCGGCAAAGGTCGTATCCACCCGCTCGGCCCGGTCGATGCTGCCGTTAAGGCTCCGGAACCGGTTGCCGGTGATGGTCACCCCACTCAGGAAATGCCCCGCACCATGCGGTTTCACCACGATATAGCTGAACCACGGCGCCACCTCCCCGGACAGAAAGATATTGTCGCTGATGCTGAGCGCGCTGAACGAATAGCCCGTGGTGAAGGCCGGGGTCGGGTCCTGCTCATTCGTCCATTCGATAAAGCAATTGTCGACGTAATTCCCGGTCACCACCGCGCTGGTATGGGCCGAAGCAAGGATCAGCCCCGCCGAGCGCACACCGTTGTCGACCGCATCCCCTTGAAAAAAGTGATTGCCCGTCACGATGCTGTTGCCCCCCGCCAGCAGCGCGAAATGGCGGAATTTGGTGGCGCGGCAGTCGCGCAGCTTCACGTCGTTGGCGTTGGTGTTAAGCGCGATGGAGGTCCGGTTCGGCACCGTCAGCGCATCCTCTGCCGACAGGAACTGACAGCGGTCAATCAACATGCCCTGACAGCCCCCGCCGATCGAGGTGACGCCACGGTCTTTCGGGCGGCTGACAAAACAGTCCCGCAGGTGAAAGATCAGCCCCGAGGGCGCGAGGTTGATCGCGCTGCACCGGTTGTTGCACTGGAACTCGATATCATCGAGCACGAATTTCGACAGCGAGGCGAAGCCGCTGAAATCCACCATGTATTGGAACTTGCGGAAGGTGAAATTCTGCGTCCCCTCCGCGTCGTAAAGCGGCGCGTTGAGCGTGATCTCCTGCGTGGCAACATTCTTGGACCGCACATAGATCTCGCGCCCCACCCCGGCCCCTTCGACCAGCGCGCCCACCGGCACATTGGCGATATTGGTCACATTGGTCAGCTTGCGCGCGTCCGAGGCCGCGTAGCGCGCCTGCGACGTCACCACCACCGTGTCCCAAGCGCTGCTTGACGCGGCCTCAAGCTGGCCGTTGCGGATCACCCGGCGGGTGGCATAGCTGGTCTTGTCCGGCACCGCGGCCTGCATGTCCAGCGGACTGGTGACGGTGATCTTGCGCCCGCCCATGTCGAGCGAATCGTGGTCGGCGTTGTTCAGAAGCGCCTGAAACGCCTTGAGGAAAGCCCTGCGCTCGTCTTCGAAGGCCTCGATGTAATTGGGCAGATCGAAGTTGCGGCGCAGCAGCAGGACAGCGCTGTCGGGCATGGTCACATGGCCCTCGAATTTGACCGGCGTGTCAAAGCTCACATCCCCGTTCAGCAGGTAGTTCCCCGCAGGCACCAGCACCGTGCGCCCCGCCGCGGCGGCATTTGCCGCCTCGAAGGCCGCGGTATCGTCGCTCACCCCGTTGCCCACGGCACCAAAGTCGCGCACATCGACCTGCGCCAGCATGTCCCGCAGGAAGACCGAGGTGACATCCTCAATCACGATATCATCGATGCGCACCACACCGCCCGTCGGCCCGGTCAGGTCCAACCCGAAATGCCCATAGACCGCCCCGGTGCCCCAGACCATATCGACCCCGCCGCGGTCGCCGCTGCCGATGATCGCGCTGACCTCGACCACCTCGCCATAGGCCGTCAGCGTGACCGACGGCCCGGCCTCCGTCACGCCGCTCACCCGGCCCCCGCCCGCCTGCGCCGGATAGCCCGCGATCCGCACCGTCGGCAGGTTGCCACTCACCGCCTTCACCCGCGCCGTGACCCGCAGATAGCAGCCCGGCAACAGCGTCGTCTGGCCCATGTAGCGCAGCTTCTGCGTGGCTTGCGTCTTCAGCAGTTCCAACGCCCCGCCAAAATCCTGATCCGCGGGGACAAAGGCGGCATTGGCCGCGTTCTCATAGGTGTCCGACCCCGGCGTGCCATCGCCGCTCGACCAGACATCCAGCCCCGCCGCAAAGGGGGTGGGCATCAACACCACGCCATCGGTAATCGCCTTGTTCATCGCTTTTCCTTTCCCCGGTCCGCACCTCCCACCGGGGCGCGCCGCTCAACTGCTCAGGCTCGGCGAGGGCCGAACCGCGAGGTCAGGGAAGTATCAACGATGTGTTAACCCGCATTTGCCCCGCCGCGCGGGGGCGGCGCAACAATGGTCAAACATTGGCCCCCGGCGCGTCGAGGATTTGCACCGCGCCGATGCGCCAGCCCGCCTCCGTCCGCTCCATCAGATAGCCCAACAGATGCGTGAACCCCTGAGGATCAACCACCTGCACCACCTGATAAAAACGTGCCCCATCCGCGCGCCGGTCGAGGAACCGCACCTCCGCCGGGTTCTGCACCATCGGGTAGCCATTGCTCACCATGCTGCGAAAGTTCTCAGGGGTCTGGAAATAGCGCTGCAAATTCGGCGTGGCGAATTCTAATGCGGCGGCGAAATCATTCGCGCGAAAAGCGTCGAACTGGCGGTTGATCGTCTCTTCGATCTCGGCCTGCTGCGCCATCGCGCCAAAGCTCAGGAGGGCCGATAGCACCAGCCCTCCGAAGAACGTGAACATCCCTTTGCGCATTGCCTTTCCCCCTTTGCCCTTGCTGAATGATCTAAGTCACGCAAGGGCAGAGGCAAAAGTTTCACGCGCCGGTCAGCTTGCCCGCCAGCGCATCGTCGATCAGCGCGACGGTCTCTTCCACGCCGTAAAGCGCGATGAAGCCGCCAAACCGCGGCCCCTGATCGGCACCCAGCAGCACTTGGTACAGCGCCTTGAACCAGTCTCGCAGCGGGTCGAAACGCTCCTTGCCGACGGCAAAGACCATGCTTTGCAGCGCCTCGGCATCCAGCCCGCCGTCCCAGACCTTGAGCCGGTCGCGCAGGTCTTCCAGCGCCTCGCGCTCCAGCTCGGTGGGCGCGCGGAACACCTTCGTGGGCTTCACGAAGTCGTTGAAATAGCGCACCGCGTGGCCCGCCGCCGCATCCATGCCGGGGTTGGTCTCGGGCGTCGCCTCAGGCGCATAGCGCTGGATGAAGCCCCAAAGCTGCGACTTGTCCTCGGCGCTCGACACGGAGGCGAGGTTCAAGAGCATCGAGAAGGGCACCACCATGTCCGACTTCGGCACATCGCCGCCGTGGATGTGCCAGACGGGGTTATTCAGCCGCGCCTTCACGTCCTGCGTCTCATAGGCGCGCAGCTGCTGGTGGTATTCGTCGACCGCCTTGGGGATCACGTCGAAATACATGCGCTTGGCCGTCTTGGGCTTGAGGAACATGAAATACGACAGGCTCTCCGTGCTGGCATAGGTCAGCCACTGGTCGATTGAGATGCCGTTGCCGGAAGACTTGGAGATCTTCTGCCCGTTCTCGTCGAGGAACAGCTCATAGCTGAAATGCTCGGGCTTCTTGCCGCCGAGGATCTCGCAGATGCGGTCGTAGATCGCGGTGTTGGTGGCGTGTTCCTTGCCATACATCTCGAAATCCACGTCGAGCGCGGCCCAGCGGGCACCGAAATCGGGCTTCCACTGCAACTTCACATTGCCACCGGTGACCGGCAGGGTCATCTCGTTGCCGTCCTCGTCGTCGAAGGTGATCGTGCCGTCCTTGGCGTTGACCTCCTTCATCGGCACATACATCACGCGCCCCGTTTCGGGGTGGATCGGCAGGAAGATCGAATAGGTCTGCGCGCGCTCTTCGCGCAGGGACTTCAGCATCACCGCCATGATCTCGTCGTACTTCTCGCAGGCGCGCAGCAGCACCTCGTCGAACTGGCCCGAGCGGTAGAATTCGCGCGCGGAATAGAACTCGTACTCGAAGCCGAAGGTGTCGAGGAAGCGGCGCAGCATGGCGTTGTTGTGATGGCCAAAGCTCTCATGCGTGCCGAAAGGGTCCGGCACGGAGGTCAGCGGCTTGTGCATATGCTCGGCCAGCATCTCTTGCTGCGGCACGTTGCCCGGCACCTTGCGCATACCGTCGAGGTCGTCCGAGAAACACACCAGCTTGGTCGGGATGTCGCTGATCTCTTCAAAGGCGCGCTTGATCATCGTGGTGCGCAGCACTTCGCCGAAGGTGCCGATATGCGGCAAGCCCGAGGGGCCATAGCCCGTCTCGAACAGGACGTAACCCTTCTCCGGCGGCTTCTTGGCATAGCGTTTGAGCACCCGGCGCGCTTCTTCAAAGGGCCATGCTTTGCTGCTGAGTGCCGCGTCTCGGGTCTCGGACATGTCAGATCATCCATCTTTTGGCGTCCCTGCGCCCAATGCGCACGGGGTCGCCCGTTCCTATTGCTTCACTCCCTGAGGGTCAATATTCTGCACCGCAACATACCTGTGCAAAGGATACCGCGATGCCCGACACATCTTCCCTCTCGCTCAGCGCCCAAGACAGCCTTGTCGCGCTGATGATCGCGGTCTCGGCCTCGGATGAGGACATCCGCACCGCCGAACTGGTCAAAATCGAATCCGCGCTGAACCTGCTGCCGGTCTTCTCGGGCTATGACAATGATCGCGTCTCGACGATTGGCAAAACGGTTTTCGACCTGTTCGAACAGGAGGACGGATTGGATGCCCTCTTTGGCCTGATCCGCGAGGCCCTGCCGGAGCGTTTGCATGAAACGGCCTATGCGCTGGCCTGCGACGTGGCCGCCGCCGATGGCACGCTGGACGAGGCCGAGCTGCGCCTGCTCGAAGAAATCCGCTATGAGCTTAACATCGACCGGCTCCACGCCGCCGCGATCGAACGCGGCGCGCGGGCGCGGCACCTGACCTGAGCGCGGGTTAGGACTCTTCCAGCGCGACTTCCGGCTCGGCCCCGACCTCGGCTTCGGCATCAGGGTCGGGCGCCGCTGGCGTGTCGGGCGCGGCTTCGCCCTCCGGCTCGGGCTTCACGGCGACGTTATACAACAGGCCCCACCGCTCCAGCAGCCCGCGTTGCACACGTTTGGCCCGCGCGTTCCAAGCCCGCGCCCCCGGCGGACGCTCTCGCTCGGCCCGACTGATCTTGGCCCGTTCCTCGATATTCGCGGTCAGGATCGCAAAGGCCAGCACCCGGTCCTCGGGCGTGGTCAGGAACCCGGCCAGCGCCGAGACGAAGTTCAGCGTGCCGGTCTTCGCGTCGATCTCAATCGGGTTGTCGCGCTCAGGGCGGCCCCGATCATCGCGCAGATAGACCGGTTTCAAGATCGGCCGCAGCCCGGTGCCATGAATGCGCGCCAGCCCCCCGGCCATGTCATGCACGGTCATCTTGCTGTCGTCGCCAAGCCCCGAATGGTCAATCATCGCCGGGCTTTCCATGCCCAGTTCCTCAATCGCCCATTTGTTCATCTCGGCGGCAGAGGCCCGCAGGCTCGGCACCGTACCCAACCGTTTGGCGCTGGCAGCCATGCCGACCATCTCGGCGGTGAGGTTGGTGGAGTATTTCAGCATGTCCTTGAGGATCGGCCGCAGCTTGGTGCTGCGGTGGGTAACGAGGGTCTCGCCCTCTGGCAGCGTCTCGATCAGCTCTGCATCGCCCAGTTTGATGCCATGGCTGCGGGCGATGGTGGCAAATATGTCGCCTGCATAGACACCGGGCCGCCGGATCGGCAGCCAACGCGCCCCGCCCGAACCCAAGGCCCCTTTCGCAACCGTCCAGACATCGCGCTCAGGCCGGTTTTCGTAGGTATAGACCGGCCCGCTGCGGTCCACGACTTCCATCGTGGCGACGCGCACGGCGGGGGCATAGCGCGCCGCGCGGCCCTCCATCGTCACGTCATAGCCGTCGCCACTGCGCTTCCACTCGAAATGCACGCGGTTGTAGTTCAGCGCGATGCCTGAGACGCCGGGGTTGTAGCCGACATGGTCAGGCTGTTCGGGGTCAATCGCAAAGGTCGCGGGCAGGGCGCCCTCATAGACCTTGAAACCGCCCTTCACGCCGATGATGCCCGCCTCTTTCAGGTCTTCGGCCATCTGCCCCAGATTGTCGCTGTCGAGGGTCGGATCCCCCCCACCGACGAGGATCAGATCGCCCTGCACCTCACCATCGACGACACCGCCGGTCGCCAAAAGGCGCGTCTCGAACACATGATCCGGCCCCAGTTGATCCAGCGCATAAAGCGCGGTGATCGCCTTGATGCTGCTGGCGGGCGGGATGCCATCGGTGGCGTTGGACGCCTCCAGCCAGATGCCGGTGTCGACATCGACCACGGCAAAGGCCACCGTGCCGGTGATCCCGCTGTCGGCGATGATCTCGGACACATTGGGAATGGCCTGTTTATACAGGTCGGCATCGCGCCCCACGGGGCGCAACGAAGTGGTCGGCGGCTCGGCCCAAGCAGAGGCCGCCGCCAGTGCAGCGGCAGCCGTCCCAAGGAAAATGCGGCGTGTGAAACGTCGTGAAAAACTCTGGCTCATGGGCTTGATATAAACCCCAAGCGGCGTTCGGCCACAACCGGTCTGACAAGGGTGGAGCTTTCGCGGTTGCACAAAACCGCCGACCTGCTAACCCAACGTCATGCAACGCGCTATTCCGATCATGTTCATCGCCATGTCACTGATCCCCGCAGGGGACAGCGCGGGTAAAATCCTGACCTCTGGCATGGGGGTTGCGCCGGTCTTCGTGGCATGGTCGCGCTTTGCCATCGGGGCGCTGATGGTGCTGCCGTTCCTGCCCCGTGGCACATGGGGGCTGATGCGCGATTGGCGGCTCTGGCTGCGGGCCGGCACCTTGGCCTTGGGGATCACCTGCATTCAAACCGCGCTCAGGACCGAGGCGATTGCCAATGTCTTTGCCGCCTTCTTTATCGGGCCGATGATCAGCTACCTGCTGGCCGCGATCTTTCTGCGCGAGCGCATCAGCCTGCTGCGCAGCGCGTTGATCCTCATGGGTTTTTGCGGCGTGCTGCTGGTGGTGCGCCCGGGGCTGGGCGGTGGCACGGGCGGGCCGGGGCTCCTTTTTGCCGTGGCCGCGGGGCTGTTCTACGGCGTCTTTCTCACCATGTCGCGCTGGCTGTCTGACCTCGCCCCGCCCCTTGCGCTGACTTTCACCCAACTGGCGATGAGCGCGGTGATGCTGCTGCCTTTGGGGTTGATGAACCTGCCCGAAGCCACCCTGCCCGTCGCGGGGCTGGCCACCGCGAGCGCGCTGTTTTCGATGCTGGGCAATCTGCTGCTGCTCTATGCCTACCGCCGGGCGCCTGCCACGCGGCTGGCGCCGTTGGTCTATTTCCAACTGATCGCGGCGGTGCTGCTGGGGTTGTTTCTGTTCAGCACCCTGCCCGATGCGCTGACTTGGGCGGGGCTTGCGGTGATCATCACCGCGGGCATCACCTCGGCCCGGCTACGCTGAGCGCCAGCCCCCCGCCGCGCGCAATGCGGTGGAAGAGACATCGACCATCGGCACATTCACGAAACACCAAGCCGGCGCCGTGGCCCGGCCCAGCAACTGGCTGTTTCGTCCTGCAATCCGGTAGGGCGCATAAAGCGCCGCCGCCCGGCTCATCCGGGCCGAGATGCGCTGCCCGGGCCGCGCCAGCACGCCCACCGGCACCGTCTCCATGATCTGCCGCCAGTCTTGCCAGAGGTGGAACTGCGCAAGGTTATCGGCCCCCATCAGCCAGACGAACCGCACCCCGGGATAGTGCCGCCGCAGCGCCGCCAGCGTCTGTGCGGTGTAGCGCGTGCCAAGCTGCGCCTCGATATCCGTGATCTCGACCTTGGGGTGATCCATCACCACCCGCGCCCGCGCCATGCGCTGCGCCATGGGCGCCGGGCCATGCTCTTTCAACGGGTTGCCGGGGCTCAGCAGCCACCAGACCCGATCCAGCCCAAAGCGTTTCAAGGCCTCGCGGGTGATATGCGCATGCCCCTCATGCGCCGGGTCAAAGGACCCGCCCAACAGGCCGACGACCTGCCCTTTGGTGGCGAATGGCATGGTATTGCGCAAGAAAATGGCCCCCGATCCGAAATCAGGGGCCAAAGGAGGGGCATTGCAGCCCTTTGTCAATGCGAAGCCCTTACTTGTGCTTCACGATCTCGCCCGAGCGCAGCCGCGCGACATAGCTGTTCAGCTCCCGCTTCACGATCGGCATCAGGAAGTAGAGCGCGATGATGTTCACGATCGCCATGGAGAAGAGCATCGCATCGCTGAAGTCGATCACCGGCCCAAGGCTCGCCGCCGCGCCGATCACGATGAAGAGGCAGAAGATCACCTTAAAGGTCAGCTCCTTCGCCGCCCCCTCGCCAAAGAGATAGGTCCATGCCTTGAGCCCGTAGTAGGACCAGCTGATCATGGTCGAGAAGGCAAAGAGCACCACCGCCACCATCAAGAGCACCGGGAACCACGAGAAGGCCCGCGCATAGGCCGCCGAGGTCAGTGCCACGCCACTCACGTCGCCCTCAGTCGCGATCCGGCCCGCCTCGGCGTTCCAGATGTAGAGACCGGTTTCCGGGTCTTGGTTGAGCACGCCGCTGATCACGATGACTAGTGCGGTCATGGTGCAGATCACCACCGTGTCGATGAAGGGCTCCAAAAGGGCCACGTAACCTTCGGTCACCGGCTCCTTGGTGCGCACCGCCGAGTGGGCGATGGCCGCCGAACCGATGCCCGCCTCGTTGGAAAACGCCGCGCGGCGGAAACCCTGGATCAGCGCGCCGGTAAAGCCGCCGACCACGCCAAGGCCGGTGAAGGCGCCCATGAAGATCTGCCCGAAGGCCCAGCCGATCATATCCCAGTTGATAATCAGGATCAGGATCGAGACCAGCACATAGAAGATGCCCATGAAAGGCACGATCTTTTCAGTCACCCGCGCGATGGATTTCAGACCGCCCGCGATCACCGCAAAGGTCACGCCCGCAAGGACCACCCCGGTGATCCAGCCCGGATAGTCCCCCAAGACACCCGCAAGCTGGGCATGGGCTTGGTTGGCTTGGAACATATTGCCGCCGCCAAGCGCGCCGAGGATGGTGAAGATCGAGAACAGCACCGCCATGAAGCCCCCCAGCGGCAGGCCCCGCTCGGAGAAGCCTTTGACGATGTAATACATCGGCCCGCCCGAGACATGGCCGTCGGGGAATTCATTGCGGTACTTCACACCAAGCGTACATTCGGTGAACTTGGTCGCCATGCCGAACAGACCCGCGATCACCATCCAGAAGGTCGCCCCCGGACCGCCGATGCTGACCGCCACCGCGACGCCCGCGATATTGCCCAGACCCACGGTGCCCGACAGCGCCGTCGCCAGCGCCTGAAAGTGGCTCACCTCGCCCGCGTCGTCGGGATCGGAGTAATCCCCCTTCACAAGCTGGATCGAATGCCAGAACCCTTTGAGCTGGATGGCCCCAAAATAGACGGTGAAGACCACGGCCCCTACGACGAGCCACAGCGCGATCCAAGAGAAATTCGTCCCCGGCAGCGGGGCAAAGATGAATGACACATACCAGCCGGTGTAATCGGCAAAGATCTGGTTGATACGTTGGTCGATGCCCGCAGCCTCTTGCGCGGCGGCAAGGCCCGGCAGCAATGACGCAAAGGCCGCCATCGCAAAGGTCAGTAACTTGTACATGGCGTTTCCTTTCAGGGAATGATCGTGACCGGCACGCTGGAGCCCGCGACCAACCGGCCCGTCACTCCACCAAAGAGCCGCTTGAGGCCCCGCTCACCAACCCGCCCGACGACGATCTGAACCGCGCCGCGCTTCTTGGCCACCGCTTCGAGGATATCGGCCACGTCGCCATGCCGCACGAGTCCCTCGACCTCGACACCGGCGGCCTTTGCCTCGGCCACGGCAGGGTCGAGCACCACGTCATGGGCGCGCTGCAACTCCTGTTCGCGCCGCTTGTGGCGCTGCTCGTTCTCTTCCTTGGTCTGAAAGGTGAAAGGCGACCATTCGATCACAAAGCAAACGGTGATCGAACAATCCCCGATCTGTTTGGCCTGTGACTGGGCAAACGCCAAGGCTCGCGCGCCGGCCTCCGACCCGTCCAGACCCACAACGATGGTGGATTTTGTCATGAGTATTTCCCTGTTGTTGCGCTGAAACCGGCGCACCGCGAACGGCGAGAACCGCCTTCAACCTCCCTACTCTGCGGTAGGCGGTTTTTACCGTCCAACCGCAGATTGAATAAATTCTAGCGCGAAAACGGCAGAAAAGTCGACCGGATTTCACCGATCGACTACGCGGATCGCCTGCCAAACCCTTGCAAAACCATCCAATAGCCTGCCCAGCCATGCCGCCTGCGCGCGCCACGGGCGCGCCACGCAAACCGCCGCCAGGCAAGGTGCCTGCGCGGTACAGAGTGTTTGATATTGCCCCGCCCGGGCGATATTGGACTGCAAACCCCAAAACGCGTTGCAAGGATTCTCCAATGGCCGCCTATCAATACGTCTATCACATGTCCGGCGTCTCCAAGACCTATCCCGGGGGCAAGAAGACATTCGAAAACATCCACCTGAACTTCCTCCCCGGCGTGAAGATCGGTGTCGTCGGCGTCAACGGCGCGGGTAAATCCACCCTGCTCAAGATCATGGCCGGGCTCGACAAGGATTTCTCGGGCGAGGCATGGGCCGCCGAGGGCGCCAAGGTCGGCTACCTCCCGCAGGAGCCGAAGCTCGACCCCGAAAAAACCGTCCGCGAAAACGTGATGGAGGGCGTGGCCGAGAAGAAGGCCATCCTCGACCGTTACAACGAATTGGCGATGAACTACTCAGATGAGACCGCCGAGGAGATGGCCAAGCTGCAAGACGACATCGACGCGCAGAACCTCTGGGACCTCGACAGCCAGATCGACGTCTCGATGGAAGCGCTGCGCTGCCCGCCAGACGACGCGATGCCGGAAAACCTCTCGGGCGGTGAGGCGCGCCGCGTGGCGCTCTGCAAGCTGCTTCTCGAAGCGCCCGACATGCTGCTGCTCGATGAACCGACCAACCACCTCGACGCCGAGACCATCGCTTGGCTGCAGCAGCACCTGATCGACTATAAGGGCACCATCCTCTGCGTGACCCACGACCGCTACTTCCTCGACGACATCACCGGCTGGATCCTCGAACTCGACCGCGGCCGCGGCATTCCTTACGAGGGCAACTACTCCGACTGGCTGGAGCAGAAGGCCAAGCGGCTGGCCCAGGAAGCCCGCGAAGACAAGTCCAAGCAGAAGACGCTGGAGCGCGAACTCGAATGGATGCGTCAGGGTGCCAAGGCGCGTCAGGCGAAATCCAAGGCCCGTATCGCGGCCTATAACGAGATGGCAGAACAGTCCGAGCGCGAAAAGCTTTCCCGCGCCCAGATCGTCATCCCTAACGGTCCGCGCCTCGGTAACAAGGTGATCGAGGTCGAGGGCCTGAAGAAGCACATGGGCGATAAGCAGTTGATCGACGGGCTCGACTTCTCGCTGCCGCCGGGTGGCATCGTTGGTGTGATCGGCCCCAACGGCGCGGGTAAATCCACGCTCTTCAAGATGCTGACCGGGCACGAGAAACCCGACGAGGGCAGCATCGAATACGGCGACACGGTTGAGTTGTCCTACGTCGACCAGAGCCGGGACGACCTGAACCCCGAAGACACTGTCTGGCAGGCGATCTCCGGCGGGGCGGAGCTGATCAAGCTCGGCGATGCCGAGGTGAACTCCCGCGCCTATTGCTCGTCCTTCAACTTCAAGGGCGGCGACCAGCAAAAGAAAGTGGGCTTGTTGTCGGGCGGTGAGCGCAACCGCGTGCATATGGCGCGGCTGCTGAAAGAGGGCGGCAACGTGCTGCTCTTGGACGAACCGACCAACGACCTGGACGTGGAGACGCTGCGGGCGCTCGAAGACGCGTTGGTGGATTTCGCGGGCTGCGCCGTGGTCATCTCGCACGACCGTTTCTTCCTCGACCGGATTTGTACTCATATTCTGGCGTTTGAGGGCGAAGCGCATGTGGAATGGTTCGAAGGCAACTTCGAGGACTACGAAGAAGACAAGAAGCGCCGTCTGGGTGCCGATGCGCTGGAGCCGAAGCGCCTGAAGCACAAGAAGTTCGCGCGGTAAGGATTGCGACTTAGCAATTTGGAGGGCGTCGGATTTCCGGCGCCCTTTTTTCTTTGCGCGACGCCGCAACAGCCCCGCCCGGTGGCACGCCGGGCATCGCCCTCCCTCCCCCCGGAGGGCGATTTAGCGACGCTACAACAGCTTGCCAGACCTCCACATCTTGCAGCGCCCTGCCAAACAGCGCGGTAGCGGATCGCCCCCCAGGGAGGGCGATGCCCTTACGCTTACCTTTAACGCAAAAACCCGCCCGCAATGCGGACGGGTCTATCCCCTCAAAGGCTCCAGCCCTCAGCGTTCGTCGTCGATCGCCGTTTCCAGCTGGGCAAAGAGGTTATCCTCATCATGCCGCACCAGACCGTGCAGTGGATCCCAGCTTTGCAGATATTCGCGCAGCTTATTGCTTGCCGACAGACCCGACCAAAGGCGCTGTTCGGTCACCGAATGCACCTGCAAGGACGGGGCCAGCCCGCCGTTCATGCCCTTGCCGTCCCAGTTCTTCTCCAGATGCTCGCGCATCCGTTCGGCCATAGAGGCCGTGTTCAACCGTGCGCGGCTCATCACCACGCCGATGAAACGCCCGCTGCCCGCATAGGCCAGATGAAAACGCATGCCCTCCAGCGAATGCACCGAAGCGCGGGCCACCTGCTCCATCTGGCGGCGGAAGGCCGGCGCCTTGACCGCGCGATAGATGCCGCGCGCCCCCTCGACCGAGATCGAAAACAGGCTCATCGAGAAACAGCCGCTTGGCAGGCGCAGCAGGTAATTCTCAAGCGCGGAGACGTTGCTACAGGCCGAGACATCGAGATCGAAATCCTCGTCAAAGCGGATCTGCATCATCTGCGTCAACTCGGCCAGCGTATGCTGCGCCTCGCGCTCGCGCAGCAGAGACGCGTTGAGCATGCTGGCGGCATTGATCCGCGCGCTGAGTTCGACACCATCCAACGGTTTACAAAGGAAATCCGTGGCACCCGCGTCAAAGGCCCGCTGCATCATCGCAGGCTCTTTGCTGGCGGTGATCATGATGATCGGCACGGCGCGGTAAAAGGGCACATCGCGGATCATCTCGCACAGGCTGATCCCGTTGATGCCCGGCATCATGATATCAAGCAGGAAGGAATCGAAGGGCCGGTTCGACTCCTGCATGATCTCCAGCGCTTCTTCCGAGCTTTCGCAGCAAGTCAGCTCGTAATTGTCATTCTCGGTCAGGCAACCTGTGAGCAGATCAAGGATGACCGGGTCATCGTCTACGGCAAGGATACGCATCATGTCTCGTTACTCCACATGGGGGGCGCTGGCAGGCGCACTTAGGGCTTTCTGGCAAAAAACCATCTGCGCCGGGCAGTAATGAGACCGGTTTGCGGCAAACTCGGGACGGTGCGATTTGGCGTGTTTCCCGCAAAACATGGGGTTCACGAAACTTCGTGGCGGGAATTTGCCGAAAACCACGCGGCGAAGCGCGCCCAAACCCGCCAAAATGCGATGCCCCTTGAACGAATCCCCCCCGAGTGCAATATAGACGGTGCAGACGTTATCTTTTTCGACCCACTGTCTCCCTCATACGGCGCTCAGTCTATCGATCCAGACCAACCACGCCGGGCCATCGCACCAACGCGGATGGCATCAATATGGAGACTACGGATATGGCCACTGGCACCGTAAAATGGTTCAACACAACTAAAGGCTTCGGCTTCATCGCACCCGACGGCGGCAGCAAAGACGTTTTCGTGCACATTTCCGCTGTTGAGCGCGCTGGCCTGACCGGCCTGGCCGACAACCAGAAAGTGACCTTCGACATCGAAGCTGGCCGTGACGGCCGTGAATCCGCGACCAACCTCGCGCTGGCCTAAGGCCCGGGGGCTTCGGCCTTGATGCAAGAATTCGAACCGACCTGCTGACACCGGCAGGTCGGTTTTTTTTGTGTCGAGCCTTGCTAAAATAGCCTCTCATGGCAAAATGCGGGGAAACCGCATTATTTTGATGGAGCCTGCCATGCGCCGCCGTACCTTTTTGACCAGCACCGTGGCCGCAGCCGCCCTTCCCCTGATGGCGCAGGCCCGCACCGCCGCCTATGACCCTGCCCCGCAGATGGTCCCGGTCAAGGCGCAATATGCGCCCGGGCAATTGCTGATCCTGCCGCGGAGCCATTACCTCTATTTCGTGACGTCGCCGGGCCAAGCGATGCGCTATGGCGTGGGCGTCGGCAAAGCGGGGCTGGAGTTCACCGGCACCGCGACCATCGACGTGAAAAAGGAATGGCCCACATGGCGGCCAACCAATGAGATGATCGAACGCGATCCGCAAGCCTACAAACGTTTCATCGGCAACACCGACGCCCAGCCCGGCGGCCCCGGCAACCCCTTGGGCGCGCGGGCGCTCTACCTGTTCCAGAACGGGCGGGACACCTATTTCCGCATCCACGGCACAACGCAGCCGAACTCCATCGGGCGGTCCGTGTCGAACGGCTGTATCCGGATGCTGAACGAGCATGTGATCGACCTCTACCAGCGGGTGCCGATTGGGACGAAGGTCACGGTGCTCTAAGGCCCCTTTCGACAACACCCGGCCCGGAATCAAGCCGCAGGCACCGGGCCAACGCCTGCCCGCCCGGACGGGTAGGCGATTTAGTGAGTTCGGGTGCGCCATTGCGAAGGCGCATCACGGCTGAACCATAAAGTGGCACGAGGCTCCGTCGGATCGCCGACCCGCGTGCAGGCGCTGGCCCTTCCCACCAAGAAAAAGGGCCAGCGCAGCGCCGGCCCCTTCCCTCATCATAGACGCCAAAGCTTACTGGAGCGCCTTGTCCGTAATCTCATGGGTCCAAGCACCCTCAGGCGCCTTGGTGATCATGCCACCTTCCATGGTGATCGCCGCACTGCGATCAAAGGCCGCCTCGTCCAGCCGCCCGTCGCTGCCCTCGGTCAGCTTGGCGATCTCGCCCATCATGCGGGTCTGGTGCTTTTCGGTCTGGGCGCCGGTCTGGTCATTTTCCAGCACGATCTCGGCGGCTTCCTCGACATTCTCCTCGGCGTATTTCCAGCCTTTCATGGAGGCCCGGACGAACCGCGCCAGCTTGTCGACCATCTCGGGGTCTTCGAGGTTCTCCTCGGTGGTATAAAGGCCGTCCTCCAGCGTGGAGATGCCTTCGTCCTCATATTTGAAGACCACCAGATCCTCGGGCGTCAGCCCTGCGTCGATCACCTGCCAATATTCGTTGTAGGTCATGGTGGTGGCGCATTCGACCTGCTTTTGCAGCAGGGGATCGACGTTGAAGTTGATCTTCTGGATCGTCACCCCACCGTCGGAGCCATCGGTCGGATAGCCCAGCTTGCCCATCCAACTCATCAGCGGGATCTCGTTGCCGAAGAACCATGTGCCCAGCGTGTGGCCGGGGAAATCCTCGGGGCTTTCGATGCCATGTTCCTTAAGGCAGGTGAGCATCAGGCCGGATTTCGCGAAGGGCTGTGCGATGTTGACGATGGGCGCGCCCTTCTCCCGCGCGGCCAGCGCCGAGGGCAGCCAGTCCACCATCACGTCGGCCCCGCCGCCCAAGAGCACTTGCACCGGCGCGATGTCCGGCCCGCCGGGCTTGATCGTGACGTCGAGCCCCTCTTCTTCGTAGAAACCCTTGTCCTTGGCCACATAGTAGCCCGCGAACTGGGCCTGCGTGACCCATTTGAGCTGTAGCGTCAGGTCGTCGGCGGCCTGCGCCACGCCCCCCCAGAGGCCCAAGGCCGCCCCGGCGGCGATCTTCGTGATGCTTTTCATTTTTATCTCCCTGTTGGTTGGTCGTCTCTAGTTCCTTTGGCTGGGGTGCCAGAAGGTCACCCGTCCTTCGATAAGGGCCATGATACCATAGAACGCCGATCCGGCTATTGCCGCGACAACAATCTCGGCCCAGACCAGATCAAGCGCAAGCTGACCCACCGAGGTGGAGATGCGAAAGCCCATCCCCAGCACCGGAGAGCCGAAGAATTCAGCAACGATGGCGCCAATGAGGGCAAGGGTGGTGCCGATCTTCAACCCGTTGAAGACAAAGGGCATCGCCGCCGGCAGCCGCAGCTTCACAAGCGTGCGCCAATAGCCCGCCGCATAGGTGCGCATCAGGTCGCGCTGCATCGCGTCGCTGGCCTGCAGCCCCTGCACCGTGTTCACCAGCATTGGGAAGAACACCATGACCACGACAATCGCCGCCTTGGACTGCCAGCCGAAGCCGAACCACATCACCATGATCGGCGCCATCCCGATGATCGGCAGCGCGGCGACGAAGTTGCCCACCGGCAAAAGGCCGCGTTGCAAGAACGGAAAGCGGTCAATCGCCAGCGCCGTCAGGAAAGCCGCGCCGCAGCCGATGATATAGCCGCTCAGCGCCCCCTTGATGACGGTCTGCACGAAGTCGATCCACAGGATATCGAGCGACGTGGCCATGCGCGCCGCGATGACCGAGGGCGCAGGCAGCAGCACTTGGTTAATCTCGAACCCGCGCACCACGCCCTCCCAAACGGCAATCAGCGTGATGCCAAAGACCAGCGGTGCCGCTAGTGACGCGCCCCGCGAGGGCCGCTGCCGCGCCAGCCAGACGTTGAGCGACAGGCCCGCGACCCATGCGACGATGGCAAAAACAACCCAGCCCATCACGCCATCCCCATCCGTTTCAAGGTCAGCCGCTGCACCAGCCCGATAAGCCCCACCATGGCCGCCGCAAGGGCTGCCGCCATCAGAAGCGCGCTCCAGATCTGCACGGTCTGGCCGTAGTAGCTGCCCGCCAGCAAGCGCGCGCCAAGGCCCGCGACAGCCCCCGTCGGCATCTCGCCCACGATCGCACCCACCAGCGAGGCCGCGACCCCCACCTTCAGCGAGGTGAAGAAATAAGGCATCGAGGACGGCAGCCGCAGTTTCCAGAAGGTCTGCCAGCCGCTCGCGTTCCATGTCCGCATCTGGTCAAGCTGCATCTGGTCGGGGCTGCGCAGCCCCTTCACCATGCCCACGACCACCGGGAAGAACGACAGATACATGCTGATGATCGCCTTGGGCAGCAGGCCCGAAAGGCCCACGGCATTCAGCACCACGATGATCATCGGCGCGATGGCGAGGATCGGAATCGTTTGGCTGGCGATCACCCAAGGCATCACGCTCATGTCCATCGTGCGGTTGAACACGATGCCGACGGCGAGAAGCGTGCCAAGCGCGGTGCCCATGACGAAGCCCAGAAAGGTCGCGCTGAAGGTAACCCACGTGTGGTAGATCAGCGAGCGTTTCGAGGTGACCTTTTTCTCCACCGTGGTCTTCCACAGTTCCGCGCCGACCTGATGCGGCGCCGGCAGTTTCGGTTTCTCCTGCGACCAGGTGTCGGCCACCAATTCCGAGAATGTCAGCGTCTTGTCGGCCCGTGCCGCGACATCCCGCGCCCATTGCGCGTTGAGCGCGACAGCCGCGCCATACCAGATGACGATCAACAGACCCACGACCGTGAGAACGGGGATAATGTTACGCATCAATCGTCCCCATGCCCGGCGCGCAGCCCCTCGCGCACGCGGTGCGCGATCTCGAGGAATTCCGGCGTCTCGCGAATCTCCAAAGGCCGTTCGCGCGGCAGCGGGCTTTCGATCACGTCGGCGATCCGTCCCGGGCGCGGGCTCATCACCACGATCTTGGTGCTGAGATACACCGCCTCGGGGATCGAATGGGTGACGAAGGCAATGGTCTTTTCGGTCCGCGCCCAGAGCTTCAAGAGCTGCTCGTTGAGGTGGTCGCGCACGATCTCGTCCAGCGCGCCGAAAGGTTCGTCCATCAGCAGGATGTCGGCATCGAAGGACAGCGCCCGCGCGATGGAGGCACGCTGCTGCATCCCGCCCGAAAGCTGCCAGGGAAACTTCTTCTCGAACCCCGAAAGCTCCACAAGGTCGAGCACCCGTTTCACCCGCTGATCCTGCTCGGCCCGGGGCACGCCCATGATCTCCAGCGGCAGACGGATGTTGCCGCCGATGGTGCGCCATGGGTAAAGCCCTGCCGCCTGAAAGACGTAACCATAGGCCCGCGATTTACGCGCTTCCTCGGGCGAGACACCGTTGATGGTCACGCTGCCGCCCGTGGGCTGCTCGAGGTCGGCCATGACCCTCAGAAAGGTCGTCTTGCCGCAGCCCGAGGGGCCGATGAAACTGACGAAATCTCCCTTGTGGATCTCGAGGTTCACGTCTTTCAACGCGTGGACCGGCCCGTCATTGGTTTGAAAGGTCAGGTCAAGATTGCTGGCGCTGATCACGCTCTGGCTGTCATTCACGTATTTTACTTCCCTGTTGGTCGGCCGCTTTTAGCGCGGCACTTTACCTGGTTGTCGTGGCGGCTCTACATGGCTCAGATCCCCGCCGGAATGTTGAGAGGATCGCGCTTGATCATCTTGGGGCTGTTGAGTTCCTTCCATTTGCTGAGGGCGACGTTGGCGCTCGGGAAGGCCGGGCGCGGCACGAAACGGCCCCGGCCGGGCTGCGGCTGGCTGTTCTGACCCCAAGCCCAGATCACCTCGCCGCGGCTCAGGGTATAGCGGCTCTGCGCCTTGACCTCGAAGCCCTCAAAGACGTTGTAATCCAGCACCGAATGATGGTTCGCCGGGCTGATCGTCTTGGTGATCTTCGGGTCCCAGACCACGATATCGGCATCCGCCCCTTCGACGATGGCACCCTTCTGCGGATAGATGTTCAGGATCTTGGCGATATTGGTCGAGGTCGTGGCGACGAACTCGTTCGGGGTCAGGCGGCCCGTTTCCACCCCTTCGGTCCAGAGCACCGCAAGACGCTCCTCCAGCCCGTTCGAGCCGTTGGGAATGATCCGGAAATCGTCACGCCCCGCGCGTTTCTGCTCGGTCGAAAAGGCGGCGTGGTCGGTCGCCACCACCTGTAGGCTGCCCGATTGCAAACCGGCCCAGAGGCTGTCTTGATGGTCTTTCGAGCGGAACGGCGGCGACATGACGCGGCGCGCGGCATGGTCCCAATCGGTGTTGAAATACTCAGACTCGTCCAGCGTCAGGAACTGGATCAACGGCTCGCCGTAAACCCGCATCCCCTTCTGCCGCGCCCGGCGGATTGCCTCATGGGTCTGCTCGCAAGACACATGCACGATATAAAGCGGCACGCCCGCCGTATCGGCGATGGTGATGGCGCGGTTCGCGGCCTCGCCCTCGAGCTCCGGCGGGCGGGAATAGGCGTGGCCCTCCGGCCCGGTGATGCCCTGATCGAAATACTTCTGCTGCAACTCGGCCACCAGATCGCCGTTCTCGGCATGGACCATCGGCAGCGCGCCCAACTCGGCACAGCGCTTGAAGGAGGCGAACATCTCGTCATCCTCGATCATCAGCGCGCCCTTGTAGGCCATGAAGTGCTTGAAGCTGTTCACCCCCATGTCGACCGCGTCTTTCATCTCGTTAAAGACGGTCTCGTCCCAGCCGGTGACGGCCATGTGATAGCCGATGTCCGAGCAGATCTGCGGCGCCGACTTGCGGTGCCATTCGTTGATCGCGTTCTTGATACTGCCATTCGCGCCGGGCAGGCAGAAGTCGACCACCATCGTGGTGCCACCCACCGCCGCGGCCCATGTGCCGGACTCAAAGGTCTCAGCCGCCGTGGTGCCCATGAAGGGCATCTCTAGATGCGTATGCGGATCAATCCCGCCGGGGATCACATAGGCGCCTTCCGCGTCGATGTATTCGTCACCCGTAAGGTCCTCGCCGATGCGCTTAATCTTCTCTCCCTCGATCAGCACGTCGGCTTTCCACGTCCGGTCCGCCGTGCAGACCATGCCACCCTTGATTACCTTGCTCATCTTTCTCTCCCCATCTTTTCTGGCCAATCACGTCGGGGGGCCGGGGCAGCACCCCAGACCTCCGCCCGCGTGTTCAGCCCTCTATTTCCGCTGTCTCCAGCACCGCATGGAGCAGCACATCCGCCCCCGCCTTGGCCCAATCCTTGGTGATTTCCTCTGCCTCGTTATGGCTTAGACCATCGACACAGGGGCACATCACCATCGCCGTGGGGGCCACGCGGTTGATCCAGCAGGCATCGTGGCCCGCGCCAGAGATCAGGTTCATATGGCTGTAGCCCAGCCGTTCGGCGGCGTTGCGCACAGCCGTCACGCAACCCTCGTCAAAGGCCACGGGATCAAAGCCGCCGACCTTTTCAAATTCGATCTGCACATCCATATCGTCGGCGATCTTTTGACCCTCTTCACGCAGACGGGCCTCCATATCCTCGATGACCGACAGTTCGGGCGACCGGAAATCGACGGTAAAGACCGTCTTGCCGGGGATCACATTGCGCGAGTTCGGATAGACCTCGATATGGCCCGCCGCGCCGACCGCATGAGGCGCGTGGCTGAGCGCGATCTCGTTCACCTTCTCCAACACCCGCGCCATGCCCAGCCCCGCGTCGCGGCGCATTGGCATGGGGGTGGAGCCGGTGTGGCTGTCCTTGCCGGTGATCGTCACCTGCGTCCAACTTAAGCCCTGCCCGTGGGTCACGACGCCGATGTCCTTGCCCTCGGCCTCCAAAATCGGGCCCTGTTCGATGTGCAACTCGAAGAAGGCATGCATCTTGCGCTTGCCGACTTCCTCTTCGCCGCGCCAGCCGATGCGCTGCAGCTCGTCGCCAAAGCGCTTGCCCTCGGCGTCGGTGCGGTCATAGGCCCAATCCTGCGTGTGAATGCCAGCAAAAACCCCCGACGACAGCATCGCGGGGGCGTAACGGGTGCCTTCTTCGTTGGTGAAGTTGGTCACGACGATCGGGTGTTTGGTCTTGATGCCCAGATCGTTCATCGTGCGGATGATCTCCAACCCGCCGAGCACGCCAAGGATGCCATCGTATTTCCCGCCGGTCGGCTGAGTGTCGAGGTGGCTGCCCACATAGACCGGAAGCGCATCGGGGTCGGTGCCCTCCCGCTGGGCGAACATATTGCCCATCTGGTCGAGCCCCATGGTACAGCCTGCCGCTTCGCACCACTTTTGGAACAGCGCGCGGCCCTCGGCGTCTTCGTCCGTCAGCGTCTGGCGGTTGTTGCCCCCCGCCACGCCGGGGCCAATCTTGGCCATTTCCATCAAGGAATCCCACAGACGGTCGGGATCAATCTTGAGGTTCTCTCCGGGCGCGGGCATAGGTCACTCCTCTGTCATCGGCTTGGGCCGTGTTGTTTTTTTACCATTTGGTAAATCCACGATTGCGATTAGGTTAGGCTCTGTCAAGAACTGGTTTGAAACAACCCGCCGCCGATCCGGCAAACGCCTTTTTTAGCAGCACCAAGGATCATTGCCTTGCCCGAAAGCACCGCCAAGAAACCCAGCCGCATCCAGCAGCGCAACCGCCGGGTGATTCTGGATGCCGCGCTCGAAGTCTTTTCCAAACACGGCTACCGGGGTGCCACGCTGGATCAGATCGCCGCCGAGGCTGGGCTGAGCAAACCGAATATTCTCTATTACTTCAATGGCAAAGAAGACATTCACGTCACTTTGCTGTCGCAGCTGATGGAAACATGGCTCGACCCGCTGGTGGAACTGGACCCCGAAGGCGACCCCCGGCGCGAGATTTTGGACTATGTCGAACGCAAGCTGACCATGTCGCGCGAATTGCCGCGCGAGAGCCGTCTTTTCGCCAATGAAATCCTGCAAGGTGCCCCGCGGATCGAGCCGGAATTGCACAGCCATCTCAAACCCCTGTTCGATGAGAAATGCGCCGTGATCGCGGGCTGGGTGGCGGCGGGAAAACTGCCCGCGCTGGACCCGCAGCACCTGATATTCTCGATCTGGGCGACGACCCAGCACTACGCGGATTTCGAGGCGCAGGCGCAAATCCTGCTCGGTGCCGAGACCGACCCCCGCCCCCGCGCGCAGGCCCATCTTCAGGCGATGTTCGGCGCGCTTTTGGACCAGCCCGCGCCAGCGCCAAACGGTTAACCATAGCGGCCAGTGGCGCCCTGCGTTTAATCCCCCGTTAACACATGACACCCAGTCTGACTGGCGGGTGTGGGCTCCTTCCAAGGTAAAGGGGGAGTGATGAATGTAGGCGATATAAAGGGCGCAGGGGCTGCGCGGGATGCGAAGGGCGCAAATCCGGCAGCGTCCGATGAACCAGAGGGCGCGCCGCCCGTCACCCGCGAAAAGATGGCCCGGGATGCGGCAATGGCGCTGATCGTGGCGCGGCGGGAGGTGGCAGAGATACCGCCCCCCGCTGCCGATACCGCCGCCCCGCCCCGCAGAAAGTCCTGAACGCGGGGCGCGGGGGGGTCTTGTCTTACTCCGCCGGTTCGACCGCGTGGACGGAGGGGTTATTGGGGTGCGTGGTCCAATTGGCATAGTCCGGCGTCACCGTCTTGCCCGTGCGCAGGTCGGTGGTGCCCGCCGCCAGTTCCTCCATCGAGATGCAGTCTTCGACCGGGCAGACATTGACGCAGAGGTTGCAAGCGACGCATTCCTCTTCGATCACGGTAAAGGTGCGGTCTTCGGACATGGCGATGGCTTGGTGGCTGGTGTCCTCGCAAGCCGCAAAGCAACGCCCACAGGAGATGCAGAGGTCTTGGTCGATCTTCGCCTTGGCGACGTAGTTCAGGTTCAACTGGTTCCAGTCGGTCACGTTCGGCACCGCGCGGCCCACCAGTTGGTCGACCGAGTTCAGCCCCTTCTCGTCCATATATTCCGACAGGCCCGAGATCATCTCTTGCACCACCTTGAAGCCATAGGTCATCGCCGCAGTACAGACCTGCACATTGCCCGCGCCAAGGGCCAGAAACTCTGCCGCGTCGCGCCATGTGGTGACGCCGCCGATGCCGCTGATCGGCAGACCGTGGGTCTCAGGGTTTCGGGCGATCTCGGCCACCATGTTGAGCGCGATGGGTTTGACCGCCGGGCCGCAATAGCCGCCGTGGGTGCCCTTGCCGTCGATCGTGGGCTCGGGCGCGAAGAGGTCCAGATCGACCGAGGTGATCGAATTGATCGTATTGATCAGGCTCACCGCATCCGCGCCGCCGCGCTTGGCGGCCTCGGCAGGGTAGATCACGTTGGTGATGTTGGGCGTCAACTTCACGATCACCGGCATGCGGGTGTACATCTTGCACCAGCGGGTGACCATCTCGATGTATTCCGGTACCTGCCCCACGGCAGAGCCCATGCCGCGCTCAGCCATGCCATGCGGGCAGCCGAAGTTCAGCTCGATCCCGTCGGCGCCGGTTTCTTCCACATGCGGCAGGATCGCTTTCCACGCCTCCTCCTCGCAGGGCACCATGATCGAGGCGATGAGCGCGCGGTCGGGGTAGTCGCGTTTCACCGCTTTCATCTCGCGCAGGTTCACCTCCAGCGGGCGGTCGGTGATGAGCTCGATGTTGTTGAGCCCCAGAAGCCGCCGATCCGCGCCCCAGATCGCGCCGTAGCGCGGGCCGTTCACGTTGACCACCGGCGGCCCTTCGGAGCCAAGGGTCTTCCAGACCACCCCGCCCCAGCCTGCCTCATAGGCGCGGCGCACATTGTATTCCTTGTCCGTTGGCGGGGCGGAGGCCAGCCAGAACGGGTTGGGGGATTTGATCCCGATGAAGTCGCTTCTCAGATCAGCCATTTTGTTTCTCCCTCTCGGCGCGGCCTCAGCCCGCCGCCCCCATCAATGTGGTGTGAATGTCCATCGCCGCGTCGCGGCCCTCCGCCACGGCGGTCACCGTCAGGTCATCGCCGCCGCTGGTGCAGTCGCCCCCGGCCCAGACCCCGTCGAGGCTGGTGCGCCCGGTGCCGTCGACCTTGATCTTGCGCCCGTCGAGTTCGGGCAGCCCCTCGCCCAACAGCGTCTGACCGATGGCCTTGAACACCTGATCCGCTTGCAG
The DNA here is from genome assembly GCF_005068605.1 of Sulfitobacter sp. 15WGC. NCBI lineage: Bacteria > Pseudomonadati > Pseudomonadota > Alphaproteobacteria > Rhodobacterales > Roseobacteraceae > Sulfitobacter > Sulfitobacter sp. 15WGC. Next base: position 30,719 of record NZ_SZNL01000024.1, read on the forward strand.
GCGCAGGGTTTGGCCGGTGCCCTTCATCGCCTCATCGACATATTCAAACTCGATCTCACGCACCGATCCATTGCCATGCACGGCAATCGGCACCGCATGGGTCACGATCCGCACCCCCTTGGAGGCGGCGAGGTCTTGCTCGAACACGCTTGCATTCATCCGGTCGCGCCCGCGGCGATAGACCAGCGTCACATTGAGCGCGCCCAGCAGTTTCGCCTGCACCGCCGCGTCCACCGCCGTCATCCCGCCGCCGATCACCACCACGTCGCGGCCAATCGGCACGCCGGAGATATCGCTGGCTTGCCGCAGTTCGGCGATGAAATCGACCGCATTGGCAACCCCGGCCTTATCCTCGCCCTCGGCCCCGAGGGCATTGACGCCGACCAGCCCCATCCCGAGGAAAACCGCATCGTAATCGGCCTTCAGCTCATCGAGAGTGACATCCCGGCCCACGGCAACCTCATGCCGGAAGGTGATCCCGCCGATCTGCATCAGCCAATCCACCTCGGCCTGCGCGAAGCCGTTCGGGGTCTTATAGGCCGCGATGCCATATTCGTTCAGCCCGCCGGGCTTGGGCCGCGCGTCGATGATCTCAACATCGTGGCCCAGCATCGCCAGACGGTGCGCGCAGGACAGACCCGCTGGCCCTGCGCCGACAACGGCGATGCGCTTGCCCGTGGCTGCGGCCCGTTCAAACGGATGCACGCCCTGCGCCATCAAATGATCCGTCGCATAGCGCTGCAACTGGCCGATCAACACCGGCTTGCCCTCGGCCACCTCGCGCACACAAACCTCTTCGCAAAGCGTCTCTGTCGGGCAGACCCGTGCGCACATGCCGCCGAGGATGTTCTGGCTCAGGATCGTCTTGGCCGCCGCATCGGGCGTGCCGGTGGCGATCTGCCGGATAAAGAGCGGAATGTCGATGTCGGTCGGGCAGGCCGTCATGCAGGGCGCGTCGTGGCAAAAGTAACAGCGGTCCGCCGCGACCAGCGCCTCATGTTCGTCCAAGGGCGGATGAAGATCCGAAAACCCCTCGGCATAGCTCTGCGGTTCTAACCGCCCCGGAACGATCCCCGGCTCAAACACATCTCGTGCCATATCAAAATCCCTGTCGTTTTCTTGGTGTTTTGAAAACGCTCTCATGGAATCATTTTTTTATCAACTGGTAAATTTTTGAAAAGCGCGCCTTCCGGAAAATCCCGAGATGCCTGCCAGTTTTGTAACAGGCAGGTTATATTTCATGGGCGCTTCCTTGCTTGCGCCCCTTCGCCCCGTAAAAATCCTTGATTTTAAAAATAGAGATTCCAATATCACAACTGCGACGCGAAGACTTTTCGACCCGGCTGCCCTAAGGCTCCAGCGATCACGAATTCGACCGAGCCGCGCTGCCGCATGTTGCGGGCAGATCAAAGAGAGGGAGACACGGGGCATGGCTACTGGCACCGTAAAATGGTTCAACACGACAAAAGGCTACGGCTTCATTGCACCGGACGCGGGCGGCAAAGACATCTTTGTCCATATTTCCGCAGTGGAGCGTGCAGGGCTGACCGGGCTGGCCGACAACCAAAAGGTCAGCTTTGACGTCGAAGCGGGCCGCGATGGCCGCGAAAGCGCGAGCAACATCGCGCTGGCCTGAACGGGCCACATCACGAGGATCGAAACGGACGCTGCGGCGTCCGTTTTTGTTAGCGGCGCTCGGCGGCGCGGGCGGCAAGCTCTGCCACCGCCGGGCCGATGTCTTCCACGATCAACGCCACGCCTTCGGCATTGGGGTGGATGCCGTCGCCTTGGAGATAGCGCTGCACCGTCTCGCTCCGCGCGCTGGCGGCATTCTTTTCCTCGGCCAGCAGGCCGGTAAAGAAGTCCGGGTAGAACAGCGTGCCGTAAGCCTCGGCCAAATCGGGGTAGAGCCCTTCGAAATCCGCCTTATAGCCCGCCCCATAGTTGCCCGGCGCGCTCATGCCGACCAAGAGCACCTCCACCTCCGCCTTTTCCGCAGCGGCAAGGATGCCGTCGATGTTGCCGCGCGCCTGCGCCGGGTCCAACCCGCGCAGCATGTCGTTGCCCCCCAGCGTCACGATCATCGCGTCCACCTCGGGCGTCAGGGTCCAGTCGACCCGCGCCAGCCCGCCAGCGGTGGTATCGCCCGACACGCCGGCGTTGAGGATCTTGGCTTCGACACCCTCGGCATCCAGCCAGTCTTGCAATTGCGGCACGAACCCCTCCTCGGCGGGCAGCCCGTAGCCTTGGGTCAGGCTGTCGCCGAGCGCTGCAATCACCACCTCCTCGGCCTGCGCCGCGCTGCCTAAAATAAAGGCAAAACAGATCAATACCTTGCGCATCCTTCGCGGACCTCCATATCCATCACGTATCCCAAGCCAAAGGCGACCCGATGAGCGACCCTGTCTATGACCTTCAAGATGTCACGCTGAGCCTCAAGGGCAATGCCGGCCCCGTCGATATTCTGCGCGGCATTTCGTTGCAGGTCCAGCAAGGGGAGAGCATCGCGCTGACCGGCGCTTCCGGGTCGGGGAAATCATCGCTGCTGATGGTCATGGGCGGGCTGGAGCGCGCCACCGGCGGCAAGGTCACCGCCCTCGGCCATGACCTGAGCGCGTTGCGCGAAGACGGGTTGGCCCGGTTCCGGCAGGGGCGCATGGGGATCGTCTTTCAGTCTTTCCACCTCATCCCCACCATGACCGCGCTTGAGAATGTCGCCACCCCGCTGGAGCTTTCGGGCGCCGATGACGCCTTTGACCGCGCCCGGGCCGAGCTTGAGGCCGTGGGGCTGGGCCACCGGATCAACCAATATCCCGCGCAGATGTCGGGCGGCGAGCAGCAGCGCGTGGCACTGGCGCGCGCCGCAGCACCCCGCCCTGCGATCCTTTTGGCGGATGAGCCGACAGGCAGCCTTGACAGCCGCAATGGGGCCGCGATCATGGACCTGCTGTTTGAACTGCGCGACCGCCATGGCGCGACGCTGGTGTTGGTCACCCACGCCGATGATCTGGCGCAGCGCTGCGACCGGGTGGTGGAACTGCGCGACGGGCGTCTCGCATGAGCCTGCGCCTTGCTGCCCGTTTCGCCCGCCGGGAAATGCGCGGCGGCCTGCGCGGCTTTCGCCTGCTGCTGGCCTGTCTTGCGCTTGGCGTGGCCGCACTGGCCGCTGTCGGGACCGTCCGCGCGGCGATCGAAGCCGGGTTGGAGGCCGAGGGCGCGGCCCTTCTGGGCGGCGATGCCGAGCTTGATTTCACCTACCGTTTCGCCACCCCCGAAGAACGCGACTGGATGGCCGAACGCGCCACGCGCGTCTCCGAGATTGTCGAGTTCCGCTCCATGGCCGTCACCGGTGCGGGCGAGACCTCCGAACGCGCGCTCACGCAGGTAAAGGCGGTCGATGACCTCTATCCGCTGATCGGCGAGATGGTTCTGGACCCCGCCCTGCCGTTGGAAGATGCCCTTTCGCCGGACCCCGCCGCCCTGCCCGGCGCGGTGATGGAGCGGGCGCTGGCGGATCGGCTGGCCCTCTCCCCCGGTGACACCTTCGCCCTTGGCGAGGCGGAGTTCACCCTGACCGCGCTGATCAAACGCGAACCGGATTCCGCCGCCAGCGGCTTTTCCCTTGGGCCCCGCACACTGGTCAAACGCGCGGCACTCGAAGGCTCCGGCCTGCTTGCCCCCGGCACGCTTTTCAACAGCAAATACCGTCTCGAATTGCCCCAAGGCACCGCCCTCGCCCCGCTCGAAGCAGAGGCCAAGGCGCGTTTTGCCGATGCCGGAATGCGCTGGACCGACGCGCGCAACGGCGCGCCGGGCGTGGCGCGTTTCGTCGAACGGCTGAGCGCCTTTCTGGTGCTCGTCGGGCTCTCGGGCCTTGCCGTCGGCGGGGTCGGCGTGGCGGCAGCGGTGCGGGCCTATCTGCAACGCAAAACCGCCGTCATCGCCACCTTCCGCGCCATGGGGGCGTCCCGCGCGACGATCTTTCAAACCTATTTCATCCAAGTCGGCATTCTGGCCATGGTCGGGGTCGCCCTTGGCCTGCTGATCGGGGCGGGGCTGCCCTTGCTGCTCTCGCCGCTCATCGAGGCAAGCCTGCCCCTGCCCGCGCGTTTTACCATCTACCCCGCCCCACTGATTGAGGCCGCGCTCTACGGGCTGCTGACCGCTGCTCTCTTCACCCTCTGGCCGCTCGCGCGCAGCGCTGATGTCCGCGCCGCGACCCTGTTTCGCGACGACTGGCAACGGCAATCACCTTGGCCCGCCGCGCCCTACCTCGTCGCGATGGCGCTGCTTCTGGCCGCTCTGCTTGCGCTGGCGGGTTGGTTCAACGGCTCGTGGTCGCTCACGCTTTGGACACTGGGCGGATTGGCCGCGACGCTGGCGGTGCTAGCGCTGGCGGCGGCGCTCTTGGAGGCCGAGGCCGATTTGGAAGACATCGTGCGGATCAACGTGAACCGGATGCTCTATATCTCGGCAGGTCTCGGGCTGTGGCTCTTGGGGCTGGGGTTCTTCGCGCTGACCTCTCTGGTGCTCTTGG